>SKPY01000166.1 GCA_007119305.1 Nitriliruptorales bacterium | reverse complement strand
ATGACCGACGAGCGCAGCGCCGTGACCGTCCCGAGCGCGACTCCGACCGCGACGAGCAGCGCTCCTGGACCGACGTGAGCGGGCCGCCGCCGCCTGGCCGCCTGCGCCGGCTCAAGCGTCCGGCGCTGTGGCTGCTGGCCAGCGCGCTCGTCGGCGCCGCCCTCGGCCTGGCGCTCCACCTGTGGACCGCTGCGCCCACGAGCTTCGCGGAGGGCACGTGCGTGACCCTCACCGACACCGAGGCGCAGGCGGTGGACTGCGCGAGCGAGGACGCGCAGGCCCGCATCGTCCACGTGACCCAGGCACCTGAGCGCTGCGAGGGCGATGCGGGCTGGATCCGCCTCGGCGACGACCGCTACGGCTGCCTCACCTGGCTCACCCCGCCCGAGGGGTAGCCGCGCGGCGCACCACTTCGAAGGCGGCAAGCGCCAGCGCCACCCCGGCGTTCAGCGACCCGACCCGGCCACGGGTGGGGATCACCGCGCGGGCGTCGACCCGTTCGGTGACCAGGCGCGACAGGCCCGCGCCCTCGGCGCCCACGACGATCGCCACCGGCCCGTCGAGCAACGGGCAGTCCCAGATGCTCGTCTCCCCGTGCAGGTCGAGGCCGACGGACCAGATCCCGGCCTGTCCGAGAGTCGCCAGCGCGCGAGTGATGTTCGCCACAACGGCAACCGCGAGCCACGACAGCGCCCCGGCGGAGGCCTTCTCGACCGCCGGCGTCACGTGCGCGCTGCGCCGGCGCGGGAGCACAAGCCCGTCGGCGCCGGCCTGCTCGGCGGTGCGCGCGATGCCCCCGAGGTTCTGGGGGTCGGTCACCCCGTCGAGCACCACGAGGAGGCGAGCCTGCGCGAGGTCGCGCAGGTCGACGTACGGAAACGATGGCGCGAGCGCGACCGCGCCCTGATGGACGACGCCGCCGCTGGCCTGGTCGAGCTCGGCGCGCGACACCCGGCGCACCGCCACGCCTGCGGCCTGCGCCGCCCCCTCGAGCGTTCCGAGGCCACCCTTGCGATCGAGCAGCACCGCGTGGATCTCCCGCGCCGAGGCGAGCGCTTCGGCGACGGGCCGACGGCCCGGGATGGCGTGGGCCGCGGCCACTGCGTCTACCCGAGGTGCCAGCGCGCACCGTCGGGCGTGTCCTCGACGGTGATGCCGAGCGCCGTGAGCCGGGACCGGATGGCGTCCGCGGTCGCGAAGTCCTTGCGAGCGCGCGCGGCGTCACGCAGGGCGAGCAGCTCTTCGACGAGCGGCCCGACGAGGTCGCTGCCGCTGCCCGACTCCGACAGGTCGTAGCCGAGGACACCGGCCAGCTCGGCGAAGGCGTCGCGCGCGGCGGCGGCGGCAGCCCGCTCGCCCCGCTCGAGCTGGCCGAAGCCCGCGCTCGCCAGCACGAACAACGCGGCATGAGCCCTGGGGGTGTTGAGGTCGTCGTCAAGCGCAGCCGCGAACGCGTCCCGCGCCGCCTTCACGTCCCCGTCGTCGCTCGGGGCGTCGGTGACGGCCCCCGCTGCGCGCAGGAAGGCCCGCCAGCGGTCGACGGCCGCCCGCGCCTCGTCGAGCCGTTCGGGGTTGAAGTCGAGCGGGGAGCGGTAGTGCGCAGCCAGGTAGAAGAAGCGCAGGACGTCCGCCCCGTACCGGTCGAGCGCCTCGGTCAGCGAGACGACGTTGCCGAGGGACTTGGACATCTTCTCCCCGTCGATCGACAGCAGGCCGTTGTGCAGCCACATGCGCGCGAACGGATAGCCCGCGGCCTCGGCCTGCGCGATCTCGTTCTCATGGTGGGGGAACACGAGGTCCAGCCCGCCGGCATGGAGGTCGAAGCCGGCCCCGAGGTACTTGAGGCTCATCGCCGAGCACTCGATGTGCCAGCCCGGCCGGCCGTAGCCCCACGGGCTGCGCCAGCTCGGCTCCCCCGGCTTCGCCGCCTTCCACAACGCGAAGTCGAGCGGGTCCCGCTTGCGCTCGTCGGGCTCGATGCGCCCACCTGCGCGCAGCTCGTCGATGTCGCGGTTCGACAGCTGGCCGTAGGCCGCATACGAGCGGACCGCGAAGTAGACGTCGCCGTCGACGACGTACGCCGAGCCGCGTTCGAGGAGGGTCGCGATCAGCTCGATCATCTCGAGGATGTGTCCGGTCGCGCGCGGCGCGATGTCGGGCGGCGCGATGCCGAGCCGGGCCATCGCGCTGTCGTAGGCGCGTGTGTAGGTCTCCGCGACCACCGCGGGATGCTGGCCGGTCTCCTGCGCCTTCGCGATGATCTTGTCCTCCACGTCGGTCACGTTGCGGACGAAGAAGACCTCCAGGCCCCGCCACGCCAGGTAGCGGCGCAGCACATCGGGCACGAGCGCCGCGCGGGCGTGCCCGAAGTGGGGCGCCTCCTGGACGGTCGGCCCGCAGACGTACAGCCCGAAGCGCCCCGCCTCCCGGGGCTCGACGGTCTCGACCGTGCGGGTGAGCGTGTTGTACAGCCGCATGCTCCGAGCGTACCTGTAGCGGCCGGCGGGGTCCCCGCTGTCCGCAGCCGGCGCGCCGCAGCGGCCTCTCCGGGGCTCAGCCCACGTCGCGCTGGACGAGCACGACGGCGAGGCAGGCGAGGCCTTCTGCGCGGCCGAGGAACCCGAGCCGGTCGGTGCTCGTGGCCTTCACGTTGACCAGGGTCCGATCGACGCCGAGCAGGCCTGCGACCGAGCCGGCGATGGCGGTGCGGTAGGGGCCGATGCGCGGGCGCTCCCCCACGATGGTGAGGTCGACGTTGTTGACGCGCCAGGCGCCCTCGGCGAGGTGACCGAGCGCCCCGGCGAGGAACACCTGGCTGTCCGCGTCGGCGTACTCGGGCTCGGAGGAGCCGAAGAGCAGCCCGAGGTCGCCACCGCCGGTGGCGCCCAGCAGGGCGTCGACGAGGGCATGCAGGACGACGTCCGCGTCGCTGTGGCCGGCCAGACCCGGCTCCCCGGGGATGCGCACCCCGCCGAGCACCAGCCTGCGGTCCGCGCGCTCGGCGTACGCGTGCACGTCGAGTCCCTGCCCCACCCGGAACTCGGTCACCGCTGTCCACCGGCGCGCGCAGCCAGGAGCGCCGCCACCAGTTCCAGGTCGTCGGGATAGGTGACCTTCACGTTTGTGTGCTCGCCCTCGACCAGGCGGACCCGGCCACCGGCGCGCTCCACGAGCGCAAGATCGTCCGTCAACCCGCGTGCATCGATCCGGGCGTGTGCGCTGCGCAGCACGTCGACCGGGAAGACCTGGGGCGTCTGCACCGCCCAGACCCCGCGGCGGTCGACCGTGCGGATCACGCGACCGGCGTCGTCGGCCAGCTTCAACGTGTCCACGACTGGCAGTGCCGGGGCGACCGCAGCCCACGGGTCGACGAGCGCGCCCACCGTGCGGCTCACCAGTGCGCTCGTCGCAAGCGGCCGCGCGGCATCGTGCACCGCGACGACGCTGTCGTCAGCCCCCAGCGCCTCCAGGCCACGGGCCACCGACTCGTGCCGCTCGACCCCCCCCTGCACGACCGCACGCACCTGCACGCCCGCCTCGGCGAGCGCCTTGCCCGCACGCTCGACATCCTCGCCGGCGACGACGACCACCAGCGCGTCGATCCGTTCGGCGGACGCAAGCGCCCGTGCAGCGTGGGCGAGCAGCGGCTGGCCCGCCACCTCCACGAACGCCTTGGCCACCCCCACCCCGAGCCGCTCACCGGCGCCGGCGGCGACCAGCAGTCCGAGCGCGGCTCCGCTCACCCGCCAGCCGCCGCGCGTCGCTCAGCGCCAGGGGAGCTGGCGCCGGCGTCGCGCCCGTGGCGGGCGAGCGGCGTCGCATCACCACTGCCGGGTTCCGGGCGCAGGGTGGCGAACACCATCCGGCCCTTCGAGGTGGACAGGATGCTCGTGACTTCGGCGCTGACCTCGCTGCCCTGCTCAGCGCGTCCGCCCTCGACGACGACCATCGTGCCGTCGGCGAGGTAGCCGACCCCCTGGTCCGCCTCCTTGCCGGGTTTGACGATGCGCACCGCGAGCCGGTCGCCGGGCAGCACCGGCGGCCGGAGATCCTCGGCGAGCTGGTGCAGGTTCAGCACCCGCACCCCCTGGACCTCTGCGATCCGGGCGAGGTTGCCGTCGACCGTCAGCAACGGCGACCCGCGTTCCAGCGCGAGGGCCACGAGCTTCGCGTCCACATCGCTGATCTCGGGATGGTCCTGCTCTGCGACCTCGACCGCGACCCTGCTGGCCCGCTGCAGACCGGCGAGCACGTCGAGGCCCCGCCGCCCCCGCATGCGGCGTCCGTCCTCGGCGGCGTCGGCGAGTCCCTGGAGCTCGTAGAGCACGAAGCGCGGGATGACGAGCGTGCCGTCGAGAAAGCCCCCTCGCGTGACGTCGAGCAGGCGCCCGTCGATGAGCGCGCTCGTGTCGACGATCCGGGCCTTGGGGCCCAGGGCGGGACTCGTCACAGCGAGCCGCCCGCTGGCTCCGAGCAGCCGGAGCAGATCCCCACCACGCCCGAGCCCGATGCGCAGCCCCGTGGTGATCGCGAGGGCGACGACGATGATCGCCAGCGGAACGGTGAACACGCGGCCGTCGAGCAGCAGCACCGGCCAGGTGACGGCCAGCCCGACGACGAGGCCGATGAGCCCACCGATGGTGGCGGCGAGCAGCTCCCCCGAGGACACGTGTCGCAGATGGCGCTCTGCAGCGTCGACGCGCCCGAGCGCGAACCGGCCGAAGGTGCCCCCGACCACGTAGCCGACCGCCGCGCCCAAGCAGATCGCGAGCAGCACCATGGGCTCGCCGAGGTCGCGCAGCGGGGTGGCGAGGTCGGCGCGGATGAGCTCGTAGGCGGCGCCCGTGGCGAGGACCACGACCGCGAGCCGGACGAGCTCGACGAAGACCGACGCCGGCCTGGTGCGTTCGCGTCTCACCGCCATACCACGAGCCTAGCGGCTCGTGGGGCGGGGGGTGGCAGCGCCGGGGGTGGAAGCGGGGCGACCCCCGACGCGAGCCGGTCAGGCGGCCAGCAGCTCGTCGATGAGCGCTTCGGTCTGCTCGTCGCTCTTCTTGAACGCGGCGGACAGCTCCGAGACGAGGATCTGCTTCGCCTTCGTCAGCATGCGCTTCTCGCCAGCGGACAGGCCCTTCTCCTGCTCGCGCAGCGACAGGTTGCGCACCACCTCGGCAACCTGGAAGATGTCGCCGGAACGCAGCTTCTCGTAGTTCGCCTTGAAGCGTCGCGACCAGTTCGTCGGCATGGTGCCGTCCCGCGCCTTGAGCAGGTCGATGACGCGGTCGACTTCCTGCTTCGAGACGACGCTGCGCAGGCCGACCTCTTCGGTGGCGTCGGCCGGGACCATGAGGGTGAGGTCGCCGTAGGTGAGTCGCAGGACGAGGTAGTCGCGCACTTCTCCTTGTAGGTCCCGCTTCTCCCGCTTCTCGATGACTGCCGCACCGTGGTGCGGGTAGACGACGGTGTCCCCTACGCGGTACGTCATGCGCGACCCTCCACCTGCCAGCCCGAAGGCGGCGTTGCCGGTTGCGTGGACCGTCACCATACCACATCGCGCCTCCCCCCCACCAGGCAAAAGTGCTGGTCAGAGGGGGGTTTCAGCGTCCCCCGATCCGGTGATGCCGCACGGGACCACCCGTAGTCGTCGGGTCACCAGCGGTCAGGCGTAGCGTTCGAGGATCGACGTTTCTGCGAGCCGGGTCAGGCCCTCGCGGATCGAGCGCGCACGCGCCTCGCCGATGCCTTCGACGTCGTCGAGCTCGTCCAGCGTGGCGTCCATCAGGCGGGGCAGGGTGTTGAACCGGCTGATGAGCTTGTCGATCACCGAGTCGGGCAGGCGGGGGATGCGTGACAGCAGCCGGTAGCCGCGCGGCGCCACCGCCTGGTCGACACCTTCGTCGGCGTCCCCGTAGCCGAGGGCCACGGCGAGGTTGCCCACGTCGAGCAGGTCCTGCGGGGCCACGGCCGCGAGCGCCTCGAGGATCGACTCGACCTTGCGGCGCCGGTCCGGCAGGTAGTCGCGCACGACCAGCTCGCGTTCGCCCTCGACGCCGAACATGAGCTCGTCCAGCTGGAGCTGCAGCAACCGACCGTCGGTGCCGAGCTCCGCGACATGCGCTTCGATCTCATCGGCGATCCGGCGCACCATCTCGGCCCGCTGCAGCACCGACAGGACGTCGCGCAGCGTCACGACGTTCTCGATCTCGAGCGCCGAGAGCGCGCTCGACACCTCGTCCAGCCGGTTGCGGTAGCGCTCGAGCGTCGACAGCGCCTGGTTCGCCCGGAACAGCACCGAGGAGATCTCCTCGAGCACGTGCTTCTGCGAGTCGACGTACAGCGACACGATGCGCATCGACTCGCTCACGCTGATGACCGGCATGCCCGTCTGGCGCGCGGTGCGCTCGGCGGTGCGGTGACGGGTGCCCGTCTCGGCGGTCGCGATGGTGGGGTCGGGCACGAGGTGGACGTTGGCCCACAGGATCTTGTCGATCTCGTCGTTCAGCACGATCGCACCGTCCATCTTCGCCACCTCGGACAGGCGCTGGGCGGTGAACTTCGTGGAGATCTTGAACCCGCCCGACAGGAGCGGCTCGACGTCGTCGGAGTAGCCCAGGATGATGATCGCGCCCTTGCCGGAACGGATGATGCGGTCGATGGCCTCCCGCAAGGCCGTGCCCGGTGCCACCTTGCTGAGCACACCGAGGAGTCGTGTGTCGCGGTGCGCCACCACCCCTGGCTGCCTCCTCGCCTTCATCGACCCGCTGCCGGGTCAGCGCTCAACCGGCGCACGGGCGCAGACCGGCGTCGAGCGCCTCGCACACGCCCCGTGCGCGGTGCAGTCGTAGTCCGAATCCGGGCCCATCATACGCATGCGGCAAGAGCGCGTCCGTGAAGCCGAGCCGCGCGGCCTCCCCCAGCCGCCGCTCGGTCTGCGCCACGAGGCGCAGCTCTCCGGCGAGCCCGACCTCCGCAACGGCCACGAGCTCCGGCACGACCGCCCGGTTGCCCCGGCTCGAGGCGATGGCCAGGCACAGCGCGAGGTCCACGGCGGGCTCGGCGAGTCGCACACCGCCCACCGTGGAGGCGTAGACGTCCTGGTCCCGCAGCGCGACGTCCGCCCTGCGGTCCAGCACCGCGACGAGCAGCGCAAGGCGGGCACCGTCGAGGCCGGACGCCACCCGGCGCGCGTTCGCGAGCTGGCTGCCTGCGGTGAGCGCCTGCAGCTCGCAGGCGAGCGCGCGCGTGCCCTCGAGCGTGACCGTGACCGCGACCCCGGTGGTGCCGGGCGGTGTCTCGCCGACGAAGAGGCGGCCGGCGTCGGGGACGTCATGCAGACCATCGCCGGCCATCTCGAAGCAGCCGACCTCCCCGGCCGGGCCGAAGCGGTTCTTCGTGGCGCGCAGCAGGCGCAATGCGTGGTGGCGGTCCCCCGACAGGTCGCAGACCGTGTCGACGAGGTGCTCCAGCACCCGGGGACCCGCGAGCTGGCCGTCCTTCGTGATGTGCCCCACGAGCAGCGTGGCCATGGCGCGGGCCTTGGCCGTGTTCACCAGCGCTGCTGCGCACGCCCGCACCTGGCTTGACCCGCCCGCGATCCCGCTGGCGTCCGGGGACGACACCGTCTGGATCGAGTCGAGGATCAGCACATCCGGCGCGGCCTCCTCGACGAGCGCGAGCACCGCGGGCAGCTCGGTCTCGCAGGCCAGCAACAGCCCACCCTCGAGGGTCGCGAGGCGCTCCGCACGCAGGCGCACCTGCCCCGCCGACTCCTCGGCCGACAGGTACAGCACGCGCCGTCCGCAACGGGCCAAGGCGTCGGCGGCCTGCAGCAGCAAGGTGGACTTGCCGGCTCCGGGCTCGCCGCCGAGCAGCGTCACCGACCCCGGCACGAGGCCGCCGCCCAGCACCCGGTCGAGCTCGCCGATCCCGGTTGCTGCCCTGGCATGCTCGTCGGGCGGCACCTCCGCGACCGGCCGTGCCGGCCTGGCAGGCGCCCCGTTGCTTGCGGGGACGGCGGCCGCAGGCGCCGAGGCGTGCTCGAGCATCGTGCCCCATGCCCGGCACTGGGGACACTGCCCGACCCACTTCGGCTCGGTACGACCGCACGCTGCGCAACGGACGTGGACGCGCGTCTTCGCCATCACCGGCGATCCTACGCCCGCCGTGTGACAACTCGGGACTACGTCCCCACAGCCCTGGCGCCCTGGCGGGAGCAGCGCTCAAGCGGTGACCTTGGACGCTCGCGCGGGCTGCTCGTGACGCTCGCGGCGCAGCAGCTTGTGCAGCTCGCTCACGAGGATCACGACGCTGGCGATGGCGATCATGCGCAGCCACGTCTGGCCGTCGACGGGCTCGACCCGCAGCACGAACTGGGTCGGGCCCCAGTACAGCGCCCCGAAGTGGATCAGCAACGCGCCGATGGTCGCGGCGAGCAGGAACGGGTTGCGCAGCGGGCTCAGCGCGAACAGCGACCGCCGTT
>SKPY01000185.1 GCA_007119305.1 Nitriliruptorales bacterium | reverse complement strand
TGGTCGTCGAGGCGGCCGAGCAGGGCCTGCTCGAGGAACTCCCACAGGAAGCCCGGCACCGCCGGGGCCACCCCGCGGGCGGTGGACAGGGCCGTGCCGAGGCGGCGCACGTCCTCGGCAGCCGGGGACTGCCCGGGACGCGTGTAGATGCGGTAGACGTCGAGGGCTCCCAGCACGGCGACGATTGCCTCCCGGCAGGCCGCTCGCGTGACGTCCCGCGCGGTCACGTGCTCCTGAGCCAGCGCCCACAGACGGTCCACGAGCCGCTCGCAGTCGGCAGCCAGGTCCTGCTCCAGGACCTCGACCTTGGCCTGGCGGGCCCACGCAGCCAGGTTGGTGGGCCAGGCGTCGTTGGCGAACGCGAGCTGGTCCAGGGTGCCCTCGGCGGCAGGATCGACGAACAGGGCGAGCACGTCGGCCAGGAAGTCGTAGCCGGTGGTGCCCGCGACCGGCCAGGCGGGCAGCGCCTCTCCGGGCGCGAGGATCTTCTCGACGACCAGCCATGCGTCAGCGCCGACCTCCGCCCGCAGCCGCTCGAGGTAGCCGGCGGGGTCGGCGAGCCCATCGATGTGGTCGATGCGCAGCCCGTCGACCCCGTCGCGGCGCACGAGCGCGAGGATGCGCTCGTGGGTGCGTGCGAACACCGCCGGGTCCTCGACCCGTACCGCGGCCAGGTCGCTGATCCCGAAGAAGCGGCGGTAGTTCACCACGGCGTCGCCGATGCGCCAGTGCACGAGCCGGTAGTGCTGCGTGTCGAGGAGCCCGTGCAGGCGGAGCCAGGTGACCGGCTCGCCCGGCCGGCCCGCGAGCGCCTCGATCGAGCCCCGCTCCACCGCCTGGCGTGCCGCTTCCGAGAGGGGGAACGAATGCTCGTGGTAGCGCACCCGCGGCCCACTGTCTCCCGCCTCGAGCGTCAGCTCCCCAGCGTGCAGCACGTCCGCGTACGGCGCGCCGAGCACCGGCACGATGACCTTGCCGGCCGTGCGCGGCAGGGCCGGCTCCCAGTCGACGTCGAAGACCCTGCCGGCGGGCCCGGCGGGCCCCTCGGCGAGCAGCGCGTCCCACAACGGGTTGTCGGCACCCACGCCCAGATGGTTCGGCACGATGTCGACGACGAGGCGCAGGCCGACCGCACGCGTGGCGTCCAGCAGTGCTCGGAAGCCACCCTCCCCCCCGAGCGCTGCCGACAGCCGCGCCGGCTCGGCCACGTCGTAGCCGTGCGTGGAGCCGTGGCGGGCCTGGAGCACGGGTGAGCAGTACAGGTGGCTCACCCCGAGCTGTGCGAGGTAGGGCACGAGATTGGCGGCCTGCTCGAACCCGAGCTCGCTGGAGAGCTGCAGCCGGTACGTGGCACGCGCGGGGGTGCCCCCTGGTCCCTCATCCGCCACGAGCGTCATCCCGTCGGCGCAGGAGCAGCAGAGTCGGGGAGTCGACGTTGACGCCGGCGCGCGCACGGAAGCGTCGCTTGCCGCGCGGCACGACCGGCTCGTGGGTGTCCACCTCGAGCTGCCAGCTGCGCGCGAACCGCTGGCCGGGAAGGCGGAAGCGCACCGTCTCGTGGCTCGAGTTGCACACGAGCAGGAAGGTGTCGTCGGTGATCGGCCTGCCGCGTTCGTCCCGGGAGGGGATCGCCCGGCCGTTCAGGAACACCATGAGCGCGTGCAGGTCGGGGTCGGCCCAGTCGTCGTCGCCCATCTCCTCCCCGTCGGGACGTAGCCACACGAGGTCGGACAGCCCACCGCGGTCCTCGCCGTGGAAGAAGTCGCGCCGCCGGAAGATCGGATGGCGCTTGCGCAGCGCGATCAGCCGCTGCGTGAACGCGAGCAGCGCGCGCTGCTCCTGGCGCGTGACGCCCGCTGCGGTCCGCTCGACATCCGACGAGCTGGCGAGGAACCCCCACTCGTACCAGGACAGCTCGTTGTCCTGGCAGTAGGCGTTGTTGTTGCCCAGCTGGCTGCGCGCGAACTCGTTCCCCCCGAGCAGCATCGGCACACCCTGGGACAGCAGCAGCAGCGCGAGGACGTTGCGCTGCTGGCGCAGGCGCAGGGCGTTGATCTCGGGATCGTCCGTGGGGCCCTCGACGCCCATGTTCCACGAGCGATTGTGGTCCTCGCCGCTCGAGTTGCCGTCGAGGTTGGCCTCGTTGTGCTTGTCGTTGTAGCTGACGAGATCGAGCAACGTGAAGCCGTCGTGGGCGGTCACGAAGTTGATCGACGCGTACGGGCGCCGGCCGTTGTGGGCGTACAGATCGCTCGATCCCGACAGCCGCGACGCGAGCTCGGCCACACCGTGGGTCTCCCCCCGCCAGTAGTCGCGCACGCTGTCGCGGTACTTGCCGTTCCACTCGGTCCACAGCGGCGGGAAGTTGCCGACCTGGTAGCCACCCTCGCCCACGTCCCAGGGCTCGGCGATGAGCTTGGTCTGGCTGATGACCGGGTCCTGCTGGATGATGTCGAAGAAGCTCGACAGCCGGTCGACATCGTGCAGCTCACGGGCCAGCGTCGACGCGAGGTCGAAGCGGAACCCGTCGACGTGCATCTCGTCCACCCAGTAGCGCAGCGAGTCCATGATGAGCTGCAGGACGTGGGGGTCGCGGGCGTTCAGCGAGTTGCCGGTGCCCGTGTAGTCCATGTAGTGCCGCTGGTCACCCTCCACGAGGCGGTAGTAGCTCGCGTTGTCGATGCCGCGAAACGACAGGGTGGGCCCGAGGTGGTTGCCTTCCGCGGTGTGGTTGTAGACGACGTCGAGGATGACCTCGAGACCGGCGGCATGCAGGTCCTTGACCATCGACTTGAACTCGTAGACCTGCTGGCCGCGGGTGCCGCGGGCGGCGTAGCCGGCGTGGGGCGCGAAGTAGCCGATCGAGTTGTAGCCCCAGTACTGGCGCAGGCCCTTCTCGACGAGGTAGTGGTCGTGCACGAAGTGGTGCACCGGCTGCAGCTCGACAGCGGTCACGCCGAGGTCGGTGAGGTAGTCGATGATCGCCGGTGAGGCCAGCCCCGCGTAGGTGCCACGCAGCTCCGGCTCGACGCCCGGATGCTGCATGGTGAGCCCGCGCACGTGGGTCTCGTAGATGATCGTGTCGTTCCAGCGGGTCCTGGGGTGGCGGTCGTCGCCCCAGTCGAAGAAGGGGTTGCCGACGATCGACTTCGGCATGTGGGGTGCGCTGTCACGCTCGTCGATCTCGGTGTCCTCGTCGCCCAGGGGGTAGCCGAACACCGCTGGATCCCAGTCGACGTCTCCCTCGATCGCCATCGCATAGGGGTCGATGAGCAGCTTGGCCTTGTTGAAGCGGTGCCCGGCATGGGGATCGTAGGGCCCATGGACCCGGTAGCCGTAGCGCTGACCAGGACCGATGCCCGGCAGGTAGCAGTGCCAGATCAGCGCCGTCTGCTCGTGCATCGGCACCCGGGCCTCGTGCCCGTCGACGTCGAACAGGCACAGGTCCACGCCGCGCGCGTTGTCGCTGAACAGCGTGAAGTTCGTGCCGCGGCCGTCCCATCGGGCGCCGAGCGGGTACGGCTTGCCCGGCCAGGTCGTCACCATCTTGCCCCTTGTCGCGTGCTGTCGGAGGCATACGTCTCCAATCGCGCGGTGACGTTAACCCCTGACGTCGTACAGTGCTACTCCGGCCGACCCGGCCAGCGCGCCCAGCCCCGGAGACACAGGTGACGAGCAGTCCCGAGCCCTCCGCGCCGGAGGGACTGGCCCAGCCGCGCCTGCACGCATGGCGGCATCCCGCCGTGCTTGCCGCCGCTGGGTTGTCCGTGGCCTCCGGCTTCGCCCAGTTCGCGCCGCTGACCGCACTCGGGGACGTCGCACGCGCCTTCGGCGAGGTCACCGGTGGCACGAGCGTCGCCGAGCAGGCGGGGCTCTCGGGCACCGTGCTCGGCATCGGGCTCGCGATCATCCGCCTGTCGTCGCTCGCCAGCCTGCCGCTGTCCGCCTCCGCCGACGCCCTGGGGCGCAAGCGCATCGTGCTCACGGTGTGCACCATCGGGCTCGGGCTGACCGTCCTCGCCTCGGCGGCGCCGGGCTACTGGTGGTTCGTGGCGGCGTTCGCCCTGGCACGCCCGCTGCTGTCGGCGACCAACGTGGTCGCAGGGGTCATCGTCGCCGAGGAGACGTCCACCGCGCACCGGGCCAAGGCGATGGTGCTCGTGGCCGGCGGCTACGGGGTGGGTGCCGGCGTGCCCGCCGTGCTGCGCGGCATCTTCGGGGAGGCGCTCGGCTACCAGACGCTGTTCCTGCTCGCCGGCGTCGCCCTCGTCCTCGTGCCGGTGGCGGCGCGCGCGCTCGAGGAGCCGGAGCGCTTCCAGGTCACGCACGCCGCGGTCGTCCGGGGTCGCATCCGTGCGCGGCTGCCGGTCCTCAGGGTGTTCGCCGGTAACCTGCGCATCCGGCTCGGCGTGCTCGCCGTGGTGACCTTCGCGCTCGCCTTCGGCACCGGCCCCCTGAACAGCTACCTGTTCGTCTACGCGGAGAACGTGCTCGGGATGCCGCCGCAGTTCATCGGGCTCATCGCGGCGTTCGCCGCCCCGATCGGGCTGTCGGGGCTGCTCGTCGGCCGCTTCGCCGCCGACCGCGTCGGACGGCGGCTCACCGCCGGGCTCGGGCAGGCGCTCGTGGCCGCGGGCATCGCGAGCACCTACAGCGGCACGGAGGTCGGCGCGATCGTCGGCTACCTCATCGGGGTCTTCGGCGCGTCGGCGTTCGCGCCGGCGGCCTCCGCCCTCGGCGCCGAGCTGTTCCCCACGTCGGTGCGGGCGACCGCTGCGGGGTGGCTGACCGTGGCCGGGGTGCTCGGCGCGGTGACCGGTCTGCTGGTCTTCGGTGTCTCGGCCGATCTCCTCACCGGCTTCCACAACGCCGCGCTCGTGGTGAGCCTCCCGGTCCTCGCCAGTGCGCTGCTGTTCGCTCGCCTGCCGGAGACGCGCGGCCTGGAGCTCGAGGAGTCGGCCCCGGAGTAGCAGCTACCGGCGGTCGAGCAGCGCGTTGAGCAACCACGCGATCTCCGCCTCGACGCCGGCCGCGAGGTCGACGTCGCCGGAGAGCAGCACCGGATGGTTCAGGCTCTGCGTGACGACGAGCACGGTGTGCGCGAGCAGCGACGGGTCCGCGTCGCGCACCATGCGGGCGCGTTGCCCGCGCGCCACGAACCGCTCCACGACGGCGACGGCGCGGGCGTGGCGCTCCCAATAGATCGCGCGCAGGTCGTCGCGCAGGGCCACCCGAGCAAGCGCCGCACGCAGCACGTGGGCATGGGCCCGGTAGCCCGCGAGGACGACCTCGACGGCCAGACGCAGCGTGGCCTCGAGGCCGTCGTCGAGCAGTCGATCGCTCGTGAGCACGCGCTCGACCCGCGCGACCACGTCGTCGAGGCGTCGGGCGAAGAGCGCGGCGAGCAACGCGTGCTTGTCCGGGAAGTAGCCGTAGAACGTCCCGGTGGCTACGCCCGCCTCCGCCGCCACGGCGGTCGACGTCATCCCTTCGAGGCCCTGCCACGCCAGCAGGCGTTCGCCCGCGTCGAGCAGGGCTTCGCGTGTGGCTCGTCCGCGCTCGCTGCGGCCAGCGAGCGTAGCCGAAGCTTCCTTCATGTCACTGCCGATCATAGCCGTCTCCAAGCGCGAGCATGGCGCCACAATCCTTGCTGCACTTGGTGAACGGGTGATGAAGGGAACTTCGGAAGTGTCGGCTCGCCCCACGAAGATGCGCTAGGCTGCCCCCATGCCAGTGCTGCCGAGCCGGGTCGATCCAGCCAGCGAGGACTACCGCGCCAACCGCGCCGGCATGCTCGAGCTGCTGGCCGAGCTGGAGCAGGCGCAGGCCGCTGCCCGGGCGGGCGGAGGCGACAAGTACGTCGCCCGCCACCGGGAGCGCGGGCGGCTGCTGCCCCGCGAGCGCGTCGAGCTGCTCGTGGACCGCGACACCCCCGTGCTCGAGCTCTCGAGCCTGACGGCGTACGGCACCGAGTACCACGTCGGCGGCAGCGGGGTCTCGGCCATCGGGGTGATCAGCGGCGTGGAGTGCGTCATCCAGGCCAGCGACCCGACCGTGAAGGGCGGCGCCACGAACCCCTTCGGGTTGCAGCGCACCCTGCGGGCGATGCAGATCGCGCGGGAGAACCGCCTGCCGCTCGTCACCCTCACCGAGTCCGCGGGCGCAGACCTGCCCCGGCAGGCCGAGATCTTCGTTCCGGGCGGCGAGACGTTCCGCAACCTCACACAGCTGTCAGCGGCGGGTATCCCCACCATCGCCCTCGTGTTCGGCCCCTCGACGGCCGGCGGCGCCTACGTGCCGGGCATGAGCGACTACGCGGTGCTCGTCAAGCAGCAGGCCCGCGTCTACCTCGGCGGTCCGCCGCTCGTGAAGATGGCCACCGGCGAGGTGGCCGACGAGGAAGCGCTCGGCGGGGCGGAGATGCACACCGCGGTCTCTGGTGTCGGCGACTACCTCGCCGAGGACGAGGTGGATGCGCTCCGCATCGGCCGGGAGATCGTGGCGCACCTCAACTGGCGCAAGCGCGGCCCCGGCCCGTCGCTGCCGGTTGACGAGCCCGTGCACGATCCCGAGGAGCTGCTCGGCATCGGCGCGGTCGACGTGCGCGTGCCATTCGACGTGCGGGAGGTGATCGCGCGCGTCACCGACGGCAGCCGCTTCGAGGAGTTCAAGCCCCGCTACGGTACCCAGCTCGTGACCGGCTGGGCCGCCGTCCACGGGTTCCCCGTCGGCATCCTCGGCAACAACGGCATCCTGTTCAGCGAGGAGTCCGGCAAGGGCGCGCAGTTCATCCAGCTGTGCAACCAGACCGACACCCCGCTGATCTTCCTGCAGAACATCACCGGGTTCATGGTGGGCACCGCCTACGAGCAGGGCGGGATCATCAAGGACGGCGCGAAGCTCATCAACGCGGTCGCGAACTCCGGTGTGCCCCACCTCACGGTCATGATCGGCGCGAGCTACGGGGCCGGCAACTACGGCATGTGCGGTCGCGCCTACAACCCCCGCTTCCTGTTCACCTGGCCGAACCACCGCATCGCGGTCATGGGGCCGGCGCAGCTCGCAGGCGTCATGCGCATCGTGATGGAGCAGCGCGCCGCCCAGCAGGGCCAGGACGTGGACGACCCAGAGTTCAAGGCGGGCGCGGACGCGCTCCAAGCCGACTTCGAGGCGCAGATCAGCGGGCAGTCGACGGCGTTCTACGCCACCGCCCGGCTGTGGGACGACGGGATCATCGACCCACGCGACACCCGCACCGTGCTCGGTCTGGCGCTGTCGGCCGTCCATTCGAACGAGGTCGTGGGCACGCCGGGCTACGGCGTCTTCCGGATGTGAGGGGTCGCATGGTCACACGGCTGCTCGTGGCGAACCGGGGGGAGATCGCGTGCCGCGTGCTGCGCACTGCCGCTGCGATGGGCCTCACGACGGTCGCTGTCTACAGCGCCGCGGACCGGCGCGCGCTGCACGTCGAGGAGGCCGACGAGGCGATACTCCTGGGCGGGCTGACCCCGGCCGAGTCGTACCTGCGCGTGGAGGCGCTGATCGAGGCGGCGCGTCGCACCGGCGCCGACGCGCTCCACCCCGGGTACGGCTTCCTGGCCGAGAACGCGGACTTTGCCCGCGCCTGCAACGACGCGGGGATCGCCTTCGTGGGGCCGTCCCCCGAGGCCATCGCGGCGATGGGCGACAAGCTGCGCGCCAAGGCGCTCATGCGCGAGGCGGGCGTGCCCGTCCTCGAGGTTTTCGACCCCGCAGCCGTGCCCGAGGACGCCTACCCCGTGCTCGTCAAGGCCGTCGCCGGAGGCGGCGGCAAGGGGATGCGGATCGTCACCGCGCCCGCTGACCTCGATGCTGCCGTCGCGGCCGCCCGGCGCGAATCCGCCGCGGCCTTCGGCGACGAGGCGGTGTTCGTCGAGCCCTATCTTGCCCGTCCCCGCCACGTCGAGGTGCAGATCGTCGGCGATGTCCACGGCACGGTCGTCCACCTCGGTGAGCGTGAGTGCTCGATCCAGCGACGGCATCAGAAGGTCATCGAGGAGTCACCGTCGCCGGCGGTCGACGAGGGGCTGCGCAAGGAGCTCGGCGACGCCGCCGTGGCCGCCGGGCGGGCGCTCGGCTACACGAACGCAGGGACCGTCGAGTTCATCCTCGCTCCGGACGGGGCCTTCTACTTCCTCGAGGTCAACACCCGACTGCAGGTGGAGCATCCCGTCACCGAGCTCGCATGGCGCGTGGGTGCGGAGCCGCTCGATCTGGTGCGCCTGCAGCTGCTCGTCGCCCGCGGGGAGCCGCTGCCGTTCGCGCAGTCCGACCTGCGCCGGTCCGCGCACGCGATCGAGGCCCGGCTGTACGCCGAGGACCCCGCAGCGGACTTCCTGCCGGCTGCAGGCACGCTCGACGTGTTCGATCCGGCCGGAGGCGTCCGCTGGGACGCGGGCGTGCGGGCGGGAGACGAGGTGAGCGTCCACTACGACCCGCTGCTGGC
>SKPY01000503.1 GCA_007119305.1 Nitriliruptorales bacterium | reverse complement strand
GAGCGCCGGCTGGGGCAGCAGACCGGCGGCGGCGCGGGCGGCCTCCACCGGCACGGTTGCGCCGCCGCAGCACGGGTCGAGGAGCTGCTCGTCGGCCCGCCAGCCCGCGAGCAGCAGCAGCGCGGCAGCGATCACGGGGTTCAGCCCGGCGCGGTGCCGGTAGGGCAGGTACGGGCGGCGGTGCAGGCTCGTGGTGGTGAGCTCGAAGCCGGCGCGCAGCCGCGTGCCGTGCACCTCGACCCGCAGGACCGTCACCGGATCGTCGAGGTCGACCGGGAGGCGTCTGCCCGTTGCGGCACGGTACCGCTCGATGACGGCCGCCCCCGCCACCCGGCCGATGTCGACGGAGGTGAACGGGTGCGTACCGTGCCGCTCCGCGCGGACGGCGAACGACGCCGCTGGCAGGTCCGCGACGTCGATGTCGCCCACCGCCGCCGCCACGTCGTCGAGGTCCGCGGCCTCGGCCACCTGTGCCAGCCAGGCCACCCGGGTGATCGTGCGTGCGGCCTGCAGGGTGGCGAGCAGGACCCCGACGCTGGCGCTGCCGTAGACCGAACCGCGCTCCCAGCGCAGCCCCGCCGTCACCCCGGTGGCGCTGTCGGGGGCGGCGGGCACCGCCAGCCCGCTCCAGCCGAGCGTGGCGAGCTCGCGGGCCGCCTCGGGCTCGCAGCCGCCGACGCAGGACGCCCACAACGCGAGCTGCGGGCCCGCCCCCGTGGTGCGCACTGCCCGTGTCGCAGCCAGCAGCGCAGGCTGCGTGGCGACGGAGCCGGGCCGGGTCGTCATGGTCTCGACCACACGCTACCTGTCACACGGCGGGCAGCCGCGCGACCCGCGTGGCACGGTGTGGGCAACGGCCGCTGCCCGGGCGGGCAGCGCGCACCGGAGAGGAGACCTCATGCTCGCAACGGTCGCGGCGACGGCTCGCACGCTCATCGCCTCGGGCATGCTCACGCCGGTGCTGCCACGCCCGCGGCTGGCCCGACTCGCGCTGCGCTTGCCGTTCCTCGCCCCCGGGGCCGGTGCCGCGGTGGAAGCCCACGCCGCGGCGCGGCCGCACGCCGTGGCGCTGATCGACGACGCAGGCGCGCTCACGTGGGACGAGCTCGATGAGCGCGTGAACCGCCTCGCGAACGCGCTGTGCGAGCACCCCGCCGCCGAGCGCGGCTCCGGCCGTGTCGCGTTCATGGTCCGCAACGGCCGGGAGGCGCTCGAGTGCTACGCGGCGGCCGGACGGGCCGGGCTGGCCGCCGTGCCGCTCAACACCTGGGCGAGCCCGCGCGAGGTCGACGCCGTCGTCGCCAGCCAACAACCCCTGGCCGTCATCGGCGCTGCGGAGTTCCGCGACGTGCTCGACGCGACCGACCTGCGTGGGGCGCTGCGCCTGGAGGTGGGTGGTGACGGCACCTACGAGCAGGCGCTCGCTGACGCCGCGACCAGGCCGCCCCCGGTGCGGGCATCCGCCACGGTCGTCATCCACACGTCCGGCACCACGGGCATACCCAAGGGCGCCGAGCGCAGGCTGCGGCTGTCCAACGTGCAGGCGCTCGTGGGCTTCCTGGAGAAGGTCCCGCTGCACCGGCGGGACCGGTTCCTCGTCGCGCCGCCGCTCTTCCACGCCTTCGCGCAGGGCATGACCAGCGTCGGCCTCGTCCTCGGCGCCACGCTCGTCCTGCCCCGGCAGTTCGACCCCGAGGGGTTCCTCGCGGCCGTCGCGACCCACCGGGTGACCGCCGCCGCGCTGGTCCCGGTCATGCTGCGGCGCATCCTCGAGGTCCAGGGGCCGGTGCCGCAGACCCTGCGCACCGTCGTGCTCAGCGGCGAGCCGCTGTCCGAGCACTTGCGGGTGCAGGCCGAGGGGCGCTTCGGCCGTGTCTTCTACGACCTCTACGGGTCCACCGAGGTCGGCTGGGCGGCGATCGCCACCCCAAGCGACCAGCGGAGCAAGCCCGGCAGCGTCGGCACCCCCGCCCGGGGCATGCGGGTCTTCGCTGCGGACGAGGACGGGCGCGTCCTGCCCGCCGGGCGGGAGGGCCGACTGTTCGCCGCCACCGGGTTCGAGTTCGACCGCTACACCGGTGAGGCGTCGGACCCGGCGGAGCTCGACGGCGCCCTCGAGCTCGGCGACCGCGGCTGGGTGGACGAGGACGGCTACGTGTTCGTCGCCGGCCGGGCCGATGACATGATCGTCTCAGGCGGCGAGAACATCTACCCCTCCGAGGTCGAGGCCGTGCTCGACGAGCACCCCGACGTCGCCGACGCGGCGGTTGTCGGCGTGGCCGACGACGAGTACGGGCAGGTCCTGCACGCGTTCGTCGTCCCACGGCAGGGCCAAGAGATCGACGCCGACGCGGTGCGCGAGTTCCTGCGCGCCCGTCTCGCCCGCTTCAAGGTGCCCAAGCACCTCGAGGTCGTCGAGCAGCTGCCGCGCACCGCGAGCGGCAAGGTCGTGCGGGACGCCCTCACGCCACCCGCGTCGCGTCCGTCGAACCGTGACGACCCACGAAATCGTTCATCGACACGTTGATGCCGAGGGTGTCGGCGATGCGGTCGAACACCCTCGGGGGCAGGAAGCGCAGCCACGGCGTGGCCTTGACCAGCCATGGCATCTCCACGACGAGGCGGTCGCGCCGCACCGCGTCGACGACCCTGGCCGCAACCGCGTCGGGCTCGAGGATCGGCAGCAGGCGCGGGTACCGCGAGCGCGCGCCCTCGGCGAGCCCGGTCGCGACGTAGTAGGGGTTCACCTGGGTGGTGCGCACCCCGGGCGCGAGCTGCCGCAGCTCCGCGCGCAGCGATTCGTCGAAGCCGACGGCGGCGTGCTTGCTCGCGGCGTACGCCGACAGGCGTGCCACGCCGATGCGCCCGGACGCTGAGCCCATCGTGACGATGTGCCCCCGGTTGCGCGCCACCATCGCCGGCAGGAACGCCTTCGTCACCCAGAACAGCGACAGGACGTTCACCCTGAACGTGGCCTCGACGGCCTCGTCCGGGAGGTCGGTCAGGGTCCCGCCGTGCATGATGCCCGCGTTGTTCACGAGCACGTCCACGTCGCCCACGTGCGCCCGCACGGCGTCCGCAGCCGGGTACACCTGCGCACCAGCGCTCACGTCAACCCGGTCGGCGTGGCAGCGCACACCGGTGTGGGCGGCGATCTCGTCGGCGACGCGGTCCACGCCGGGACCGTCGAGGTCCCACAGGGCCAGCCGCCCCCCGAGACGAGCGCAGCGCAGCGCGATCAGCCGCCCGAGGCCGCTGGCGGCGCCGGTCACGAGCACCGTCCGTCCTGCGATCTCCGTCATGGGCACGCTCCCGGCTCCGGCGCCCCCGCGGGGCGCGTCGGGCACGACCTTACCGCCGGTACGCACGAGTGGCACGCCGGTTGGGCAGCACGCCGTACGATAGGCGGGTGGGCCCGCCGAGGGCCCCGGGCCAGCGCCCACCTGCCGTTCTGGCACAGCAGCCGTCGTCGGAGGAGAGCAGCGACCATGGAGCCCGGTGCCGACCGAACCGCGCGGCGCGTCGAGCTGCTGGATGCCGCCGACCGCGTCATCAAGGCGCGTGGCCCCGAGGCGTCGATGACGGCGATCGCGGCGGAGGCCGGCATCACCAAGCCCATCCTCTACCGCCACTTCGGCGACAAGAGCGGGTTGTACCGGGCCCTGGCTGAGCGCTACACCCAGCCGGTGGTCGACGCGGTGCGCACGACCCTGGCGGAGCCGGGCGAGCGGCGTGAGCGGGCCGCCGCGACCGTCGACGCCTACCTCGCGTTCATCGAGGCGAACCCGCAGATCTACCGCTTCCTCATGCACCGCGCGTACGTGGAGGACGCGGCGGCGCACAGCGTCGTGAGCGAGTTCGTGCGGCGCATCGGGGCTGCGATCGCGCAGACGCTGCGTGACGAGTTCGCGCTCACACCCCAGCAGGAGCAGGCCGCCGAGGCGTGGGGACACGCCCTCGTCGGCATGATGCAGGTCGCCAGTGACTGGTGGCTGGCCACGCGACCGATGCCGCGCGAGGCGTTTGTGGAGCACATGGTCGGCCTGCTCTGGGACGGTCTCGGCAACCTGGAGTCTGCGGGTCGCGCCCACGCGAGCGCCTCGCCCTGAGCGCCGAAAAAAAAACCTGCATCCGGGCGGGTCCCTCCGGTCGAACCAAGGGGCGCAAGGCAAGGCCCCAACGACCGAAAGGAACCACCCATGACCCGCAGGCTGCTCCTCCTCGTCGTCTCCAGCGCGCTCACGCTCGGCCTCATCGCCGGCCCTGCCGCTGCTGCCCCTCGCTTCGACGGACCCGCCGACGGCGCCTGCGTCTCGCAGGGCGTGCAGAGCCTGAAGGGCGCGATCGGTGGCGTCGCCTCCACCACCCCGCCGGGCACGATCGCCGACGTGATCGAGTTCCACCTCACCGGCGAGGCCTGCGCCCCGTAGCACCCGCCCCGGCGGGGCTGCCATGTGCAGTCCCGCCGGCTAGTCTGCCTGCTCGGCGGCCCGCGCCTCCATGCGGGCCAGCTCCTCGTCGGCCACCGACGGGTCGAGCTTGGTGAACAGCGGCTGCGGGGGCCGCAGCGGCCGGCCCACCGGCAGCTCCGCCGGCTCCCAGTGCGCGAAGGCCTGCCCCTGCGGGCGGCGCAGCACGATGTGCTCCTCACCGCCCGGGTCGGTGTGGGTGGTGCGTTCCGGCAGCGGCGCGCAGACGTCGTCGTGGCCGAGCAGCTCGTGCAGGCGCTGGCTGGAGAAGGGCAGGATCGGCGCGAACAGCAGCTTCAGGTTGTTCACGCACTGCAGGGCGGTGTGCACGATCGTGCGGGCCCGCTGCGGGTCGGTCTCGCGCAGCTTCCAGGGCGCCTCGGCCGACAGGTACTGGTTGACCTCGGAGGCGAGCCGCAGCGTCTCGCGCACCGCCGCCTTGAAGCGCGCTGCGGCGAGGTGCGACCCGACGACCGCGAACCCGTCCTCGACCGCGGACCGCACCGCCCGGTCGGCGTCGGCCAGCGTCCCCGGCTCGGGGACGGTGCCGCCGAGCTGCTCGGCGAGGCGCAGGCTGCGGTGCGCGAGGTTGCCCCACGTCGCGACGAGCTCGTCGTTGTTGCGCCGCACGAACTCGGCCCACGTGAAGTCGGTGTCGGCGTTCTCCGGGCCCGCGATCATGAGGAAGTAGCGCAGCGCGTCGGGGTCGTAGCGCTCGAGCACGTCACGGACGTAGATGACCACGCCGCGGCTGGAGGAGAACTTCTGGCCCTCCATCGTGAGGAACTCGCTCGACACGACGTTGTCGGGCAGGCGCAGCGGCGTGCCCGCGCCGACCTCGCCGCCCTCCCCGTAGCCGAGCAGCATGCTCGGCCAGATGACGGAGTGGAAGACGATGTTGTCCTTGCCCATGAAGTACAGGTGCGCCGCGTCGGGGTTCTGCCACCTCGCCCGCCACGCGTCCGGTTCGCCGATCATCTGGGCCCACTCCAGCGACGCCGACAGGTAGCCGATCACGGCGTCGAACCACACGTAGATCTTCTTGTCGGGCCGGTCGACGTACTCGGGCAGGGGGATCGGCACGCCCCAGTCGATGTCGCGGGTGATCGGGCGCGGCTTCAGGTCCTCGATCAGGTTCAGGGAGAAGGCCTTGATGTTCGGCCGCCAGTCGGTGCGCGGCTCGATCCAGACCCGCAGCTGCTCCGCGAACGCGGGCAGGTCGAGGAAGAAGTGCTCGGAGTCCTTGAACACCGGCGGCTCGCCGTCGGTCTTCGAGCGGGGTTCGATCAGGTCGGTCGGGTCGAGCTGCTTGCCGCAGTCGTCGCACTGGTCGCCGCGCGCGAACGCGTAGCCGCAGTGCGGGCAGGTGCCCTCGATGTAGCGGTCGGGCAGCGCCCGGCCCGACTCCGCGGAGAACGCCCCGAGGGTGGTTTCCTTCAGGATGTAGCCGCGCTCGTAGAGCGTGGCGAACAGATCCTGGACGACCCGGTAGTGGTTGCGCGTGGTCGTGCGGGTGAACAGGTCGTAGGTGAGGCCGAGGTGCTCGAGGTCCTCGGCGATGACGGCGTTGTAGCGCTCTGCGAGCGCGCGCGGTGCGACCCCCTCCGCGTCCGCTGCGACCGTGATCGGGGTGCCGTGCTCATCGGTCCCGCTGACCATCAGCACGTCGTTGCCGGCCATCCGGTGATAACGGGCGAACACGTCGCTGGGCACGCCGAACCCTGCCACGTGCCCGATGTGGCGGGGACCGTTCGCGTAGGGCCACGCGACCCCGATGAACACCTTGTCGCGCATCTGCGGCGCTCCTGTCGCTGGCGTCTCGGGCGCCATCGTAGCGGGGTCGCCGCGCCGGACTGCCGCGAGCCGTCCCGGGGAGCCCAGGGCGCGGGCAGGCATGCCAGGCGGCGCCGGTAGCCGGCGCCCGCGTGGTCACAGGCGGTGGACGCGGTCGTGCAAGCGGCCACCGAGGGTCGCGGCGCAACGGGTGGTTTTGCCGGTGCACAATATGGTAGACTGACCATGCGATTACCTGAGCGCAATGCGCTCAGGACGCGAGCAGATCCGCCAGCGCAGGCGACGGACAGAAGGAGGGTGTGACTGATGGCTGTGATGCGTTGGGACCCGTGGGGCGAAATCGCCGCTCTCCAGCGGGACATGAACCAGCTCTTCGGCCGGGCCACGTCCGGGAGCACCACGCGGGGCGCGTTCGTGCCGCCGATCGACGCCTTCACCACCGACGAGGGGCTCGTCGTGCGCATGGAGCTGCCCGGCATGGCGCCCGACGACGTCGACATCTCCGTCCAGGACGGGGTGCTCACGGTCGCCGGCGAGCGCTTCAGCGACGTCGACGTGAAGGACGACGACTGGCTGCGCCGCGAGCGCTACCTCGGCCGGTTCGAACGCAGCTTCACGCTGCCGGAGGGCACCGACCCCGATTCGATCAGCGCGTCGTTCGACCTTGGCCTGCTCGAGCTGCGCATCCCGCACCCGCCGGAGCAGCAGCCGCGCCGGATCAAGATCAGCGCCGAGCAGCCTGCGGTCGAGGCTTGAGGGGCACGCGGCACGTGCGCGCGGGGGCGCGTCCCGACGGGGCGCGCCCCCGTCGTCTGCTCGAGCGTTGTCCCCAGGTGGGGACAACCCTGTGGGAAACCACACTGCTGGGGTTCCGTTCGTGTCACTCGAAGCCGGGGTAGCGTGCACGCCCATGGGCCAGCTCACGCACAAGCTCTGGATGCAGCGCGCGCTCGAGGAGGCGCGGCTGGCCAGCGCACACGGCGACGTCCCCGTGGGCGCGGTCGTCGTCGCCGACGGCGAGCTCGTGGCGGCGGCGCACAACCGGCGCGAGGCCGATACCGACCCGACCGCCCACGCGGAGGTGCTCGCCCTGCGTGCCGCGGCCCGGGCGCGCGGGTCGTGGCGCCTCGACGGCTGCACCCTGTACGTGACGCTGGAGCCGTGCACGATGTGCGCGGGCGCGCTCGTGCTCGCCCGCCTGCCCGCCCTCGTCTTCGGGGCCCTCGACCCCAAGGCGGGGGCGGTCGGCTCCCTGTACGACCTCGCCCGGGAGCCACGCCTGAACCACCAGGTCGAGGTGCACAGCGGGGTGCTCGAGGAGGAGTGCGGCACGCTGCTGCGGCGCTTCTTCCAGGCGCAACGCTCAGCGGCTCGACGGGCCGAGGTGGGCGGGTCGGCCTGAGCGTCGCGCGCCAGCACCCGGCGGGTGGGCACCGCTGACGCCGCGGGCTACACTCGCGGGTCGACGACTCCGGTGGGGTCGCATAGTCCGGCCGAGTGCGCCCGCCTCGAAAGCGGGTAGGCCCGCAAGGGTCTCGAGGGTTCGAATCCCTCCCCCACCGCCACGAAACCGCAGGTCAGGCGCATATTCTGCGCCGGCCTGTGGTTGCCTCGTTCGGGGTGGACGGGGCGTTGGGATCACATCCGGATCACATTCGGCACGGGGAAAAAGTGCGCCGACCAGCCGGCGACACAGCGCGCGGGCTTCCGCAGATTGCCTTCGCTCCCCACGCGTCCCGCTCGCTGCCTGTACAAGGCGTGTGCGTCGGGGGTTCAAGGCGGAGGCCGAGCGGCTCGCGGCTGAGCTTCGCGACGAGATGGGGCTAGCTGAGGTCGAGCGGGTCGGGGACGTGGACTTCTTCACGTGCGACGCTGAGCAAGAGGAGGAGGTCAATTGGCTGGCCGGGTGCCTACTGCTCCCACGATCCTTGGTCCTGCGAGCAGCATGGAAGGACTGGGACCCCGAACGGATCGCCGCTGAGCATCAGGTCTCGGTTGCGATGGCCCGCTTCCGCCTCAACGCAAGCGGCGTACTGATTCAGGTAGCCCGTGCCAGGAAGAAGCGGCGCCAGTAGGACCGCCGTCATGGTGGGATCGAGGCGCGAGGCTGAACGATGGCTTCGGAACGTGGATGCCGGACGCTTCGACGGCGCATATCGGGCGGGCGACTATGCGCGCTTCGCCCTCCGGAGGCCGCCCCCCATAATCACGTGATGCGTGCGCTACTCGCCGATGCTGTCCCCGATGGACCGGGCAGCTAGT
>SKPY01000444.1 GCA_007119305.1 Nitriliruptorales bacterium | reverse complement strand
CACGACGAGGAGTCGCCGGCCGAGCCCAGGCCCGGCGTCGCCGACGAGCGCGTGGATGAGGACCACGAGGCGACCGAACCCGCGCAGCGCGCGGAGGTCGACGCCCCCGTCGACCACACCGAGGAGAGCGCCGAGGTCGACGAGCTCGTGGCGCAGGCGATGGGTGAGGCAACGGAGGCGCCCGAGACCCAGGCGGCGAGCGAGGAGCAGGCGTCAGGCGCCGAAGCCGCACCCAGCGCCCCGGTCGACATCGCACCGGCTGACGACGTGGACGCGGGCACGGTCGAGGCCGAGGAGGTCAACGAGCCCGTCGTCGACCCGGCCCCCGAGGCCGCGTTCCACACCGCGATCGAGGAGCCGGACGCCGACGACGAGGGGGAGGACGACCTCGACGCGTTGCTCGCCGCGGCGGGCGCGGCGGACGAGGACGAGTTCTCGCTCGACGACCTGAAGCGCATCGGCGTGACCGACGAGCCAGCCGACGACGGTGGCGCGGCGCCCGAAGCCCCCGCCGACGAGGCCCCCGAGGCCGAGGCGGTCGAGGCCGAGGCGGTCGACGAGCCAGCCGACGCCGGCGACGGTGCCGCGGCTGCGACCGCGCCCGCCAAGCCGCGCACCCGCATGGACTTCTTGCGGCTGCCCGGGGACTTCTACGTGGTGCACACCTACGCCGGCTACGAGGCGAAGGTGAAGGCCAACCTCGAGAGCCGCATCTCCTCGATGAACATGGAGGAGAAGATCTACGACGTGATCATCCCGACCGAGGACGCGGTCGAGATCAAGGGCGGCAAGAAGCAGACCGTGCAGCGCAAGGTCTTCCCGGGCTACGTGCTCGTGCGGATGGACCTCGACGACGACTCCTGGTACGTGGTGCGCAACACCCCGGCGGTCACAGGCTTCGTGGGTCCGCCGGGCACGAAGCCCGTCCCGCTGTCGCTCCGGGAGGTCGAGGCCATCCTCGCCGAGCCGGAGGAAGGCGAGGAGGTCGTGCCGAGCGTCGAGTTCGAGGAGGGCGAGAACATCCGGGTCACCTCGGGGCCCTTCGCCGACTTCACCGGCACGATCTCGGAGATCAACCCCGACCAGTCGAAGCTCAAGGTGCTGGTGTCGATCTTCGGCCGCGAGACCCCGGTCGAGCTCGGGTTCGACCAGGTGGCGAAGCTTTGACTGCCTGCGCGCCCGGTCCGCGCAGCGGCCCTTCGAGGCAGGAACGGTTAGCCCGCTCCGGTCCGGCACGCGGACGGGCTTGTGAAGCACCTAGAGGAAGTGAGTCATAACGATGGCCAAGAAGGTCATGGCGCTCATCAAGCTCCAGATCCCTGCCGGGCAGGCCACGCCCGCCCCGCCGGTCGGCCCTGCGCTAGGACAGCACGGCGTCAACATCATGGAGTTCTGCAAGGCGTACAACGAGCGGACCCAGGCGCAGGCCGGCAACGTCGTGCCGGTGGAGATCACGGTGTTCGAGGACCGCTCCTTCACCTTCGTCACCAAGACGCCGCCGGCAGCGCAGCTGCTGAAGAAGGCCGCCAACATCGAGTCGGGCTCGGGCGAACCGAACCGCACCAAGGTGGGCACGGTCTCCCGCGAGCAGGTCCGTGAGATCGCCGAGCTGAAGATGGAGGACCTGAACGCCACCGACCTCGAGGGCGCGATGAAGATCATCGAGGGGACCGCCCGGTCGATGGGGCTCGTCGTCGAGAAGTAGGGGTCCGCTGACCCCAGCAGGCACAGCCGTGGGAGGGCGCCGGCCGGCGCCCGCCGGAACCACAGGGAGGAACTGACATGGCAAAGCGAGGCAAGCGCTACCAGGCGGCGGCTGAGAAGATCGACAGCACCCGCCTGTACGGCCCGGTTGAGGCCATCAGGCTGCTGCCGGAGACGGTGGCGGTCTCCTACGACCCGGCGCTGAACCTGGCGGTGCGGCTCGGGGTCGACCCCCGCAAGGCCGACCAGATGGTGCGCGGTTCGGTGGTGCTGCCCCACGGGACCGGCAGGGAGGTTCGCGTCGCGGTCTTCGCCGAGGGCCCGAAGGCCACCGAGGCCATCGACGCGGGCGCCGACATCGTCGGCTCGGACGAGATCGTCGCGATGATCGAAGCCGGCAACCTCGGGTTCGACGCCGTGGTCGCCACGCCAGACCAGATGGGCAAGATCGGCCGGTACGGCAAGGTGCTCGGCCCGCGCGGGCTGATGCCGAACCCGAAGACCGGCACGGTCACCATGGACGTCGCCAAGGTCGTGGGCGAGCTGAAGGCCGGCAAGGTCGAGTACCGCACCGACCGCCAGGCCAACGTGCACCTTGTGATCGGCAAGCTGAGCTTTCCCCCACAGCATCTGCTCGAGAACTATCAGGCGGTGATGGAGGAGCTCAACCGCCAGCGCCCCGCCGCGGCGAAGGGCCGCTATCTGCGGTCGATCCACCTGGCCACCTCCCAGGGCCCGAGCATCCGGATCGATCCCCAGCGCACCCGGGACCTGTGGGAGGACGCCGAGGCGGAGCCGGCGGCGTAGGCCGCCACCCGATCCGGCCCGTGGCAACCGGTTCGCTCAAGCGCCTGCCGTTCGACCTGTACGGGCGCTACCGCCTGGCGTCGGAGATCGCCGAGCAGGTCGGCGCCGGCACGATCCTCGACGTGGGCGGCGGGCCGGGGGTGCTCGACGGGTTCTGCGCCGGCGTCGCGACGGTCGCGGCCGACCTGGCCGTGCCGCGCACCCACGAGCCGGCGCCGGACCTGGTCGTCGCCGACGGCACGCGCCTGCCGTTCGCCGACGACACGTTCGACCTGGTCGTCGCCCTCGACACCCTCGAGCACGTCGAGCCCGGCCTCCGGTCAGGCGTGCTGCGCGACATGGCCCGGGTCGCACAGGGCTGGGTGCTCGTCGCCGGACCGTGCGCCACCGCGGGGGTGGCGGAGGCCGACGCCGCCCTCCTCGCGTTCGTGCGGGCCAAGTTCACGGAAACCTTCGAGACCGTGCAGACCCTGACCGAGCACCTCGTGCTCGGCCACCCGCGACCCGAGGAGATCGAGGCGTCGCTGCTGGAGGCCGGCGCGGACGTCGTGCGCTTCCCCAGTGGGCGGCTCGACCGCTGGCTGCCGATGATGCTGCTGTTCCACGAGCTCCTCGCGCTGGGTCGCGACGACCCCGTCGAACGACTGCAGGCCTGGTACAACGAGCTGTTCTACCGCGACGACCTGCGCAGCCCCGCGTACCGCCAGGCGATCCTGGCCCGGCTGCCCGGCGGGGACGGACCGTCGCCCGCGGCGGTGCGCGACGGCGTCCTGCCGGGCGCCGACGAGCCCCCGCTGGACGTGGCGGTCTTCGAGGCGCTGCGGACCGTGCTGGTCGGCTCGTTCGTCGACGAGGCGGAGACACACGCAGCCCAGGTCGCCGAGCTGCAGGTGCGGCTCGCGGACGCGGAGCGGCGGGTCGAGCAGCTCTCCGCCCGCGCCGAGTCCGCCGAGGAGCACGTCCGCATCCTGCTCGCCTTCCGCGACCGGGTGCTGTCCCACCCCGCGGTGCGGCTGCGCCGCGGGCTGCGGCGCCCGTTCTCGGGCTGAGCGCGGTTGACGCCCGCGGCCCGGCGGCATACCGTGGGGCGAGCCGCAGACCGTCCGGCCCGTGCGAGCGTGCACGGCGAAGGCACGAGACGCTTCTCGTGCGCCGGCGCAGGCCAGTGCACGTGTGTGCCGTGTGCCCTCCGGTCTGCGGAGGGCGTTTTTTTTGCGCCCGTCCCGCCCCGTGGCGCCACCGGCGCCGCCGAGCCAAGGAGAGCCGATGGCACGCCCCGAGAAGGTCGCCGCCGTGACCGAGGTGCGCGAGCGCCTCGAGCGGGGCGCGGCGAGCGTGCTCACCGAGTACCGCGGCCTTACGGTCCCCGAGCTGGCAGAGCTCCGCGCCCGGCTGCGCGACAACGGTGCGGAGTACAAGGTGGTCAAGAACACCCTGGCCCGCCGCGCCGCGCACGACGCCGGCCTCGAGCTGCCCGACGAGCTGCTCACCGGCCCGACCGCCATCACGTTCTGCGGCGAGGACCCCGTCGCGGCCGCGAAGGTGCTCCGCAGCTTCTCCAGGGAGCACCCCGAGCTGATCGTGAAGGGGGCCCTCTTCGAGGGCCGGGTGCTGTCGGCCGAGGACACCCTCAAGCTGGCCGACCTCGCCTCGCGCGAGGAGCTGTTGAGCCAGCTCGCCGGCCTGTTCGAGGCCGTGCTCGCCCAGCCCGCCAGGCTCGCCCAGGCCAGCCTCGACAAGGCCGCGCGCCTGTTCGGCGCCTACCAGGCCAAGCGCGAGGAGGGCGGCGAGAGCCCGCCGTCAGACGCTCCTGCGACCGAGCAGGAAGCCAACCCCGATACGCCGTAGCCAGCAGGACGACACGAGGAGAACCAGACACCATGGCGAAGCTGTCAAGCGAGGAGCTGCTCGACGCGTTCAAGGAGATGACGCTCCTCGAGCTCAGCGAGTTCGTGAAGAAGTTCGAGGAGGAGTTCGACGTGACCGCGGCCGCTCCGGTCGCCGTCGCCGCGGCAGCCGCCCCGGGCGCGGAGGCAGCCGAGGAGGAGGAGCAGACCTCCTTCGACGTCGTCCTCGCCTCCCCCGGCGAGAAGAAGATCCAGGTCATCAAGGAGGTCCGTGGCCTCACGAGCCTCGGCCTGAAGGAGGCCAAGGAGCTCGTCGACGGTGCGCCGAAGCCCGTCCTCGAGGGGGTCGACAAGGAGACGGCGGAGAAGGCCAAGGAGGCGCTCGAGGGCGCCGGCGGCACCGTCGAGCTCAAGTAGGGGTAGGGGCGGCGGGCAGCCCGCCCACCCGCCGCCCTTGACGTCCGCATGGCCCCGTGTCACGCTTGCGTGTGAGAACTGCGCCCGAGGAGTTGCGTGCCGACGAGCGTTCGGGCTGAACTGACGCCTGGTAAGCAGTGGAGCCGCGCGCTACACTGCTCTTTCGTGCTGCCATCGACGTTCGCGACCGCCCCCTGTGCGGGTTCCGTCATTTCCGTCATACCGTAACGCTGTGCCGGCTGGTGCCCGCCCGGCGCCGGCCGTGGATCTCGCTTCCGGGCCTGACGTGTGGCAGGACCGGATCTCGGCCACACCGCTGTGGGAGGAGTAGCCCTTGTCGACGCCTCAGGTGACCGACTCGCCCCGCCGTTCGTTCGCCAAGCTCCGTGAGCCGCTCCCGCTGGAGGAGCTCGACCTCGTCGCGATCCAGCGTGACTCGTTCGGTTGGCTCACCGCGCGCGGGCTGACCGAGGTCTTCGAGGAGATCTCTCCGATCGAGGACTTCACCGGTCAGATGGCGCTGTCGTTCTCCGAACACCGCTTCGAAGAGCCCAAGCACTCGATCGAGGAGTGCAAGGAGAAGGACCTCACCTACTCGGCGCCGCTGTTCGTGACGGCGGAGTTCGTGAACCGCAGCACGGGTGAGATCAAGTCGCAGACGGTCTTCATGGGCGACTTCCCGATGATGACCGACAGCGGCACGTTCATCATCAACGGCACCGAGCGGATCGTCGTGTCGCAGCTCGTGCGCTCGCCCGGCGTGTACTTCGACCAGTCGCTGGACAAGACCACGGGCCGTCCGATCTACGGCTGCAAGGTCATCCCCTCCCGTGGGGCCTGGCTGGAGTTCGAGATCGACAAGCGCGAGCTCGCCGGCGTCCGCGTCGACCGCAAGCGGCGCCAGCACCTCACCGTCCTGTACCGGGCCCTCAAGGGCATCGTCTACGACCCCGACGCCGGCGAGTACGTGCTCGCGGACAAGGAGGTCCTCGACGCCGAGGTGCCCGACAGCGAGATCCTCGAGTTCTTCGGCCACGCCGAGACGATCGCGGCGACGCTGGAGAAGGATGCGATCAAGTCCCCCTCGGACGCGCTGATGGACATCTACCGCAAGCTGCGTCCCGGGGAGCCGCCGACCCCCGAGTCGGCCGGCGGGCTGCTCATCAGCCTGTTCTTCAACGCCAAGCGCTACGACCTCGCCAAGGTGGGCCGCTACAAGCTCAACAAGAAGCTCGGCGAGGAGCTCGTCCGGCTCGGCTTGCGCACGCCCGACGAGGCGAAGCCGCTCGGCGACGGTGACGTGCCGGAGCGTCTCGCCGAGGTCGAGACCGTCGAGCGCGGCCAGAGCGCGTTCCACGACGGGGAGGCCATCGCGCCGGCCTTCACCTCGTTCCTCACCAAGCCGGACGTGCTGGCGACGATGCACTACCTCGTCAAGCTCGCGGCCAGCGAGGACACCTTCGACGTCGACGACATCGACCACTTCGGCAACCGCCGCCTGCGCAGCGTCGGCGAGCTCATCCAGAACCAGGTCCGGATCGGCTTGTCCCGCATGGAGCGGGTGGTGCGCGAGCGCATGACGACGCAGGACGTCGAGGCGATCACCCCGCAGACCCTCATCAACATCCGGCCTGTGGTGGCGTCGATCAAGGAGTTCTTCGGCGCGAGCCAGCTGTCGCAGTTCATGGACCAGACGAACCCGCTGTCGGGGCTCACCCACAAGCGCCGCCTGTCGGCGCTTGGCCCGGGTGGTCTGTCCCGTGAGCGCGCCGGCTTCGAGGTGCGCGACGTGCACCCGTCGCACTACGGGCGGATGTGCCCGATCGAGACCCCCGAGGGTCCGAACATCGGCCTCATCGGCTCGCTGGCGACGTATGCGCGCATCAACGAGTTCGGCTTCGTCGAGACGCCGTACCGCAAGGTCGTCGACGGGCGGGTCACCGACCAGATCGACTACCTGACGGCCGACGAAGAGGATCGGATGGTCATCGCACAGGCGAACGCCCCGCTCAAGGACGACGGGGCCTTCGCGAACCCGATGGTCCTGTGCCGGGCCAAGCACGGCGAGGTCCGCGAGGTGCTGCCCGACGAGGTCGGGTACATGGACGTCTCGCCGCGCCAGATCGTGTCGGTGGCCGCGGCGATGATCCCCTTCCTCGAGCACGACGACGCGAACCGGGCGCTCATGGGCACGAACATGCAGCGCCAGGCCGTGCCGCTGCTGCGCAGCGACGCGCCCTACGTCGGCACCGGCCTCGAGGAGAAGGCCGCCCGCGACGCGGGCGACGTGGTCGTGGCCGAGTCCGACGGCGTCGTCGTGGAGGTCGCCGCCGACCGGATCATCTGCAAGACCGCCGAGGGCAAGCTCGAGAAGCACTTTCTGCGCAAGTTCGAGCGGACCAACCAGGGCACCTGCTACAGCCAGCGCCCCACCGTCGACGAAGGTGACGAGGTGCGCGCCGGGCAGGTGATCGCCGACGGGCCCTGCACCGACGACGGTGAGATGGCGCTGGGCAAGAACCTGCTCGTCGCCTTCATGTCCTGGGAGGGCTTCAACTTCGAGGACGCCATCATCATCTCCGAGCGGCTCGCCAAGGACGACGAGTTGACCTCGATCCACATCGAGGAGCACGAGGTCGACGCCCGCGACACGAAGCTCGGTGCCGAGGAGATCACGCGGGACATCCCGAACGTGTCCGAGGAGGTGCTTGCCAACCTCGACGAGCGCGGCATCATCCGCATCGGCGCCGAGGTCGGCCCGGGTGACATCCTCGTCGGCAAGGTCACGCCGAAGGGTGAGACCGAGCTCACCCCCGAGGAGCGCCTGCTGCGCGCGATCTTCGGGGAGAAGGCCCGGGAGGTCCGCGACACCAGCATGAAGGTGCCGCACGGCGAGACCGGCCGCGTCATCGGGGTACGGACGTTCTCGCGCGACGACGGCGACGAGATGCCGCCCGGCGTGAACGAGATCGTGCGCGTCTACGTGGCCCAGAAGCGCAAGATCTCCGACGGCGACAAGCTCGCGGGCCGGCACGGCAACAAGGGCGTGATCGCGAAGATCCTGCCCGAGGAGGACATGCCGTTCCTCGCCGACGGCACGCCGGTGGACGTCGTGCTGAACCCGCTCGGGGTGCCGAGCCGCATGAACGTCGGCCAGGTGCTGGAGACGCATCTGGGGTGGATCGCCGCGAACGGCTGGCAGTTCGACTCCAAGCCGGCGTGGTTCGACCAGGTCGGCTGGAGCAAGTCCGACCTTGACGTCGAACCCGACACGAACCTCGCCACGCCCGTGTTCGACGGCTGCCGGGAGCAGGAGCTGACCGACCTGCTCGCCCACACCCGCCCGAACCGCGACGGCAACAAGCTCGTCGACGCGAACGGCAAGGCGCTCGTCTACGACGGGCGAACCGGAGAACCGATCGACCAGCCCATCACGGTGGGCTACATGTACGTCCTGAAGCTCCTGCACCTGGTCGACGACAAGATCCACGCGCGCTCGACCGGCCCGTACTCGATGATCACCCAGCAGCCGCTGGGCGGGAAGGCCCAGTTCGGCGGCCAGCGGTTCGGCGAGATGGAGGTCTGGGCGCTCGAGGCCTACGGCGCGGCCTACGCGCTGCAGGAGCTGCTCACCGTGAAGTCCGACGACGTGCTCGGCCGCGTCAAGGTCTACGAGTCCATCGTCAAGGGCGAGAACATCCCCGAGCCGGGCATCCCCGAGTCCTTCAAGGTGCTCGTGAAGGAGATGCAGTCGCTGTGCCTGAACGTCGAGGT
>SKPY01000395.1 GCA_007119305.1 Nitriliruptorales bacterium | reverse complement strand
TCCTGGTGGCAGCCCCCGGGGTCGCTGCTCGTCGCGCTGCTGCTCGACGACGGCGAGGACGAGCAGGCGTGGGCCGAGGCGCAGGCGCACGGCTGCTCCGAGGCGCTGTGGCTGCAGCTGGCCGAGCTGCGCGCCGACGCGCATCCCGACGACGCGATCGACGTGTACCGCCGGCGGCTCGACCGCGTGCTGCAGCCGGCTCGCAACGACGCCTACGACGAGGTCGTCGACACCCTGCGCACGCTCGCGCCGCTCTGCGAGCGGGCGGGGCGGGCGGGGGAGTTCCGTGCCCTCGTCGCCGAGCTCCGTGCCGGCTACAAGCGCCGCCGCAACCTGATGGCCCGCCTCGACCGCGCGGGGCTATAGCCTCCGGCGGGCGCGCCGGCAGAGCTGGTCCGGGGCTAGGTGGCCAGGTCCGTCGGCCGCAGCCCGACCGCAACGGGCTCGCCGAGCGTGAGCCGCTCGGCCCCGGCGGCCGAGGCGTGCTCCACGAACGCGCCGCCGGAGTTGCGCAGCACGAGGATCTCCGGCGGCTCGAGGGCGACGACCCAGTACCAGGGGAGCCCCGCCTCGGCGTACTCGCCGCGCTTGGTCACCAGGTCGCGCTCCCGGGACGCCGGGTCAGGATCTCCACCGCAAGCAACGGCGGCTCGGTCAGCCGGGCCGCCAGCGCCTGCTCGGCGGTGACCACGACCACGTCGGGCTGGCGGACGAGCAGCGGCCGCCGGCGGAGCACCCAGTCCCACGACGTGCCGATCACCTCGAGGCCGGCCGGGAGCGCGTGGGCGAGCCGGACCGTCAGCCGGCTGGCGGCGAGCGCGTGCGGGCCGGGCGGGGTCGGCCTCACCGCCTTCCGCCCGAGGACTGCGGCGGCACGCCCGGCTACGAGCAGTGCGTGGCGGTCGCGCGCGGCAGTTCGCGCGCCACCGCGACCACCTCGGCCGTGACGTGCGGCACATCTGCGCCGCCTTCGCCGACCTCGGGGCGCTGCGTCTCGAGGGCGTCGAGACGGTCGCAGACGAGTGGGGGTACAACCACGAGCGCGGCGGCAGCGTCCAGCTCACGCCCCTCGGGGCCGCCGGGGTGCACCGCCTCAGCGAGCCGTCGGCAGCCCGCTGACGCACCCGAGGCCGCACCCACAGGTGTGGAGCAGCCGCGCTTCTCGACTAGGCCCTCGCCGGGACGCGCTTCTCGTAGACGTCGGTGCGGCGCACGAGGCGCATGCCGGCGCGCTCGTAGAGGCGGGTCGCGCCGGTGGGGCTCGCGGCGTCGACGCCGAGCTCGACGGCCGCGAGCCCGTGGGCGCGCAGGCGGCGGATCGCCTCGCCCAGCAGCGCCGCGGCGATGCCCCGGCCGCGCGCGGCCCGTAGCACGCCCAGCGCCTTGACCCACCCGTAGCCGTCCTCCGGGAAGGCCACGACCGCGCCGACGAGCCGCTCACCCTCGCGCGCGAGCACCCAGAGGGCAGGCTCCAACCGGGGATGGCCCAGGACCTCGCGCCGCCACTGCGCGTACGAGCCGGGCCCGCCGACGTCGACGTGGTCCTCGAACGCCTCGGCGAGCACGGCGTGCACCGCTTCGGCGTCGCGCTCGGGATCGAACTCCGCCGCCTGCACCCCGGCCGGCCACGGCTGGGCGGGGGCAGGCGCGTCGGCGTCGAGCCGCATGCGCAGGAACGCGCAGACGAACCGGTAGCCGTCGCCTCGAAGCCGGTCCAGGGCGGCCCGCTCGTGACTGGGCAGGAAGGCGCGCAGCCGCGCCTCTGCGAGCCCGCCTGCGGCCGCTGCGGCGGCCGCGCGCTGCTCGACTCGTGCCCGCAGGGTGCGTTCGAGCTCGATGTGCTCGTCGGCGGGGTGCAGCGCGATCTCGTACGCCCACGTCCCCGGGTGGTCGGGGAGCAGGTCCGCGTAGGCGAGCACCGTGCCGTCGGTGGCCTGGGCGAGCCACGCGTCGGAGGCGAGCGCGAAGCCCTCGGTGCCCCAGTCGTGGGCGAGCTCCTCCGCGCTCAGCTCAGGACGGCCGTGCCGCGCGGTGTCGCGGGCGGCGAACAAGGCCGCGACGGGCGCGAGGTCGTCCCAGGTCGCGTGCCGGATCGTCGCCTCCCGCTCCATCCGGGCGATGGTAGCCCGCGGCGTCAGCGCTCCCGTGGCCGCCTGGGCCGTGAGCGGGAGCGGGAAGCGGTGCGGGCGAACGACGTCGCAGCATCGGCGCCCTCACGCAGGGGCGCCCAACGCGGCCTTCTCGACAGCGGCGATGTCGATCTTGCGCATCTCGAACATGGCCCGCGTGGCCCGCTCCGCCACCGCTGGGTCGGGGTCACCGAGCAGCTCGATGAGCCGCGCGGGGATGACCTGCCAGGACAAGCCGAAGCGGTCCTTGAGCCACCCGCACTGGCCCTCCTCGCCGCCCTCCGACAGCCGATCCCAGTAGTAGTCGACCTCGGCCTGATCGGTGCAGTCGATCTGGAACGAGACCGCCTCGTCGAACGTGAACAGCGGGCCGCCGTTCAACCCGACGAACTCCTGCCCGTCCAAGGCAAAGCGCACGACCATGGCCGAGCCCTCCGGGCCAGGCCCGGCCTCGCCGTGGCGGGCGACCTCGAGGATCTTCGAGTTGTCGAAGACCGACGTGTAGAACTCGGCGGCCTCCTCGGCTTGCGTGTCGAACCACAGGCACGGGGTGATCTTCTGCATCCTTGTCTCCTCCCTGAGCGGATGCACTGTAGACGGCGCGTGGCGTCAGAACTCATCGCTTTCGTACGATCATCGCCATGGGCCCGGTGGTGTTCTCGAGCGAGCGCTTCGACATGCGCCCCTGGGAGCGCGGCGACGTCGAGGCGGTGCACCCGATCCTCGGCGACCCTCGGGTCGTGTGGTGGGACGAGCAGGCCGGCGATCGCGACCACACGCGCGACGTGCTCGAGCGCGTGGTGGCGGCCAGCGAGGGCGAGCCCGCCGGGCGTGGCTGGTTCGCCGTGGTCGCCCGCGACACCGGCGAGGCGGTCGCGAACGTGGTGCTGCGCGCTCCCCCGGTCGAGGCTGAGGGGCTCGAGCTCGGCTGGCACGTCGCCTACGACCAGTGGGGGACGGGGATCGCCACCGAAGCCGCCCGGGCAGCACTCGAGCACGGGCGGACGGCCTGCGGCGAGCGCACCTTCGTCGCGCTCATCGAGCCGGTCAACGAGCCGTCGCAGCGGGTGGCGGGCAAGCTCGGGATGCGCCACGAGCGCGACGTCACGCACAGCGGGAAGCCGCACCGGCTCTACCGCGTCGACGTGTGAGGGGCGCCGGCCGCGGCTCGTGTGGCTAGGACACAGCTTCTTGGCACCCCGCTTGGCGGCCGTCTTGACCATCTTCCTCTTGAGGGATCCACCACCGCCCCCGAGGACGTCGTCGATCCCCGCCGCTTGGCTCTGGGAGCGCAGGTTGAGACGGTCGACGGCCTCGGCGAAGCGCAGGTACGTGTCGACGCTTGCCACCACGATCCGCGCGTCGATGGTCAGTGCCTCGATGCCGACCAGCGACACCCGCACGAACACGTCGAGCACGAGGCCCTTGTCGAGCGGGGTGTCGAGCACGTCCGCCAGGCCGCTGCTCGCAGGGGCACGGACCACCGGATCGCTGCGCACGTCCATCCGGTACCCGTGGGTGACCCGGGCCCAGAACGGTCAGCCGGTCAGTGGGGGCGGTCGATGAGCAGTGCCCGGGCCGGCGCGCCGTCCGCCCCGGGCACGAGCAATGGCAGGGCCGCCAGATCGTAGGCGCCCGGTTCGACGTCGACGAGGTCGACGCCCTCGAGGATCACCACCCCGGCCCCGAGCAGCGCCTTGTGCACCGGGTGGCCGGCGTCCTCGGCGTCGAACGGCTCGATCGACAGGTAGTCGATACCGAGCAGCCGCACGCCGTGGTCGAGGCACCACGCGGCGGCGCTGGGATCGAAGGCGACGTAGTCCTCGCGAAAGGCGCGGTCGGTGCGGCTCCAGCCGGAGTTGCGGGTGCGGGCCAGCACCCGGTCGATGCCGGCGGGCAGCCCGACGCCGGCGAGGTCGTCGCCGCTGATCCGGTCGGCGACGTGGCGCAGGTCGGCGACGTGGCAGGGGCCGACGAGCGCGTCGGCCGGCAGGGCGTCGACGCCGCCGCCTTCGGGCAGGAAGTGCACCGGCGCGTCGACGTGCGTGCCCGTGTGGGCGCCGAGGGCGAGGTGGGACACGGTCGCCGGCGCCTCGGGCGGCTCGGCGACGAGCGTGCGCCGCAGGCCCTCCTCGCCCGGCCAGGTGGGCAGATCGGGCCGCAGCTCCGCGCTGATCTCGTGAACCGCCATGCCAGCCTCCCTCGTCCCGACGTGCCTCGGTGCCACCAGTGTTCTCCCCACCGACGCGCGCCTCCGAACCGACGACGTCGCCGAGTCTGCTGCTCGCCGCTGTGGTGCGACCGGCAGGACCTTGCGCACATCCTCGCCGGGGCGACCGAGTACCAGGCGTCGATCCAGCGCTGACCGGTTACGTCTGGAACGGGGCCTCGAGGCCGTCGAGCATCGGGTAGTGCCGCACGTTCAGTGTCGCGAGCTCAAGGCCGAGGCGTTCGACGGTGTGCCGCGCCGCTGAGCGAATGCCGCTGGTCAGCTCCGCCACGGTGACCGCGCTCGTCGCGAGACGCCGTTGTGCGCGGGTCTGCCGCAGCCAGTCGCGTGTCACCTCGTGTCCCCGCAGGTGGGCGCTGAGGACGTCGGTGTCGACGAGGATCACGCGCCGGTGATCCGCTGCAGGTGGGCCCACCGCTCGTCGGGACCCCGCTCGAGGTCGAGGTCGGGCAGCGCGCCGAACGACTCGTCGATCGCCGCGAGGTCATCGGCGACGTCAGCATCCTGTCCCCCGAGGGCGTGATCGATCAGCTCGCGGATGAGGGCCGCCCGGGAGATGCCGCGCCGCCTCGCCAGGCGATCGAGTTGGCGGCACCGGGCCTCGTCGAGGTAGATGCTCGTCCAGCGCATCACCGTTATATACATCAGCGCGAACCTCTATGGGGGGCGCGACGGCCGTGGAACCGCTCCCTGGATCGCACCGCATGGTGCTCACGTAGTCCCTCCCTGCGGCGACGGGTGTCCGCGGGAGGTAGTCGCGGCCATCGGGCTGGTTGTGTACGCGTTGGTTGGGCGCTTCGAGCGTGCAGGACAAGCTGTTGCGAGGGCCGTGCCGGCCGGGGAGGGCCGTGCACGACGAGTTCCCCACGATCGAGACGTCGACGACCCCACCCGTTCTCGGGAGCATGACCGCCGCGAAGGCCGTCGCCCTCAGCACGAAGGCAAGCCGAGGCCAGGCGTCCCTCTCCCGGCCTGACGGGTTATTGCGCCGCTACCGGGTTGAACCACTCGAGCCGCTCGAAGCGCGCAAACCCGCTGTCCGTGGTTGCGAGCCTGAGGCCGTGCTCGATGGCCAGCGCAGCGAGGTGGGCATCTGGCACGTCGTTGGCCCGCAACCGCGTGGTCGTGAGGCACTCCCCGAGCGTCGCGCGGTGCCGTGGTGTGGGGGCCGGTGTCCACGCTGACTCGGCGCCCAGCCACGCCTCGACCTGCTGCCAGGCGTCGGCCACGGACTCGGGTTCTGAGAACAGCCGCGGGTTGGTGACCAGGCGCACGAACGCGAGCACGCTGGGCCACGGCAGGCCGACGCGCGGCTGCCCCGCGAGCTGCTCGTCAAGCCAGGTGCGCGCCCGCCCGTGCTGGGCATAGGACGTGACGTGCGCATAGACGAGCAGGTTCGCGTCCACGGCGATCACCGATACGCCTCGCCCTCGGCGATCGCCAGCGCCTCGCCGACGTCGTCTACGTCCGGCAGACGCGGCTTGCCGAGCGAGACGGGGCGCGTGAAGGGTCCTTCTGAGCGTGACTCTGGCCGGTCGAGGTGTGCGAGCCCCACGCGCAGCACCTCGTTGACGACCTGCTTGAAGGGCTGCTCCTTGCGCCGCTGCAGCTGCTGCAGCTGGACAGCGACGTCCTCGTCAAGCGTCAGCGTCGTTCGCATACATCAAAGCATACCGATATTGATGCCTTGATGACTCCACGCCACCTGTGAGTATCCGATTGCCTGCCCGGGCAGCCCTCGAGCACGGGCGGACGGCCTGCGGCGAGCGCACCTTCGTCGCGCTCATCGAGCCGGTCAACGAGCCGTCGCAACGGGTGGCGGACAGGCTCGGGATGCGCCCCGAACGCGACCTCGCCTACCCCGGCAAGGCCGCACCGGCTCTACCGCGTCGACGTGTGAGGCGCGCCCCCAGGCTGCGCCCTGAACGAGGCCGGCAGCGCGAGCTAGGCCAGCGGCGCGCGGACGTCGTCCGCCACGCCGGGGTGGCGCAGCGCCCGGACGACGCCGTCGCGATGGCGGGCCACCGAGCCAAACGCCGTGCCAACCGGCTCACGGTGCACGACGAGCTCCTGACGGTCGACGTCGACGACCCAGTAGTCGGGGATGCGCCTGCGGCGTACAGACGCGCCTCCAAGCCGAGGTCGCGGCTGCGGCTCGTGTGGGCGACCTCGACGACTAGCGAGGCGGTGTGGGGGTGGCCGGTGCGGTAGTTTCCCGGCTGGGGCGGCGCGACGAGGAAATCGGGCTCTGGCTCTGACAGGTCGCTCAGGGCGAAGGGTTTCCGACGCGGACCTCGGCTTCGGTCGCCGGGATGGCCTCTATGAGGAGGCGGTTGAGCCGCCCGCAGATGGCCGCGTGCGGCGGCCCCTCCTCGGCGGCGTACACGACCTGGCCCTCGACCAGCTCCACCTTCTCGTCGTTGAACATGCCCAGGCGGCCGAGCGCCTCGTACTCCCGTCGCTACAGCGGCCGCCGTTCGAGCCCGTCCGCGGTCGTGGCCATGCGCGCATCGTGCAGCCAGGATCCGGGGCGGCAAGCTGGATGCCTGGCTCGGGGCGCCACGGGGGCACGCGAGTGCCTGGTCGACCGGCGTTGGATGGCCTCATGCACAGATGGCCCGCCCACGTGCCTCACCCTCGGCGTCGCATGTGAGGGTGTCGGGCCTCCGTTACAGCACTTAGGTGCCCCGGCCCTGCGCGGCATCCACATCCCCACCGGTCTGGACCTGTTCCTGTCCGGTGTCAGGTTCAGCCCCGCAACGCGAGCGGCACCTACATAATCGAATGTCCTCTACGTCTCAAAGCAAAGTCCCGTCCACGGGGGTGGACGGGACCCTGACCTTGCGGCTGCTATCAGCGTGTGAACTCGAACAGCGCGCGGTGCACCTCTTCACCGTCGTACGAGACCACGAACTCGCGGCAACTGGAAGCCCAGTTCCTGTTGGTCTTCCAGACGAAGATCGTCTGGCCGTAGGCGTCATCGAGACCGTCGATCTCGTCATATCTGAGATCACTTGAGCCTGCGGCGACTGCGGGGTCGTCCGTCACCGTGGCAGCACCAGCACCCGTCGGGCACTCGACCCCAAAGGACTTCAACGCGTAGCCGTCAAGGACCGTGATCTCGTTGTCCTTCTCCGGATCACCCAGGTACAGGTTCCACTTCAAAGCGACACCCTGTCCCGCCCTCACCTTGTTGGCTATTTGGGGGTCGTTGCTCTTCACCGGCTCGTAGAAGCCGAAGAAGTGATACTGAGGTCCGTTCTCTTCCTCATTGCAGGGGACGACCACTGTCAGTGTGGCAGCTTCACCATCGTCCAGCTTTGCTCCTGTTTGGTTGGTGTTGGTGATGTCCTCGGCAGCGATCGTCATCTTGAACTCACCGCAGACCTGGTCCTCGTCCACGGAGATGTGAACCGTGAAGTCGAATTCGTTCGCCGCATCCTGGGGAGCTCGAGGCGCCACAGTCTCTTGCTCGTACTCCTCTTCGTCGCGTTCGAAGTCGTCGTCAACGAGCGTGTAGTCCGTGTAGATCTTGAACGTGGCGGTCCCCGCCTGGTTACCCGTGACCGTGACTATGACATCCACGTCCGCGGATTTGCCTGCATCGATATCCACTGAGTGCTCGGTCGTGTTGGTGTCGGCGAAAGAAGCATCAGCGTCGCTTGCGAGTGCGATCCCAGCGAGCAGGAGAGAGAAGACTCCGGTGAGGGCGAGGACCCTCAGGTTGCGTATCGCCTTCATGTCGGACCTTTCCGAAAAGGATCGTCTATCCGTTGGTGCGTAGGGTTCGCCCTGGCTCCCCGCTGACTCGGCGACCAGCTACCGTCCGCGGATCTCAGCTCCACACCAAGCATGATCGGTTAGTTGGTTAGGAGTCCCGCTCCCCCGCGTCGAGCCCGTCCCCGATCTTGGGGGGTTGTCGCCCCACAGCGAATACATACGGCTCGTACAGCCGTCCCAACATCAGCAAAAGTGATGAAAGAATCCCTTTGTGGTCGCCTTCTCGGCGCCGCGATCCGACCCGGCAGGGCAGGGCCGGCGCGGTGACGCCCCCGGCGCCCTGCGACCGACCGGATGCCTGCGGTGGCGGCCAACCCCATGGGCGTTGTCCACAGGCGCGGGAAGGAACCTGCCCACACCGGGTGTCACGGGGAGCACGATGGCGCCATGCGCACCTGGTCCACGGCGGAACGGCTCCTGCGGCGCGACGCTGCGCAGGCCATCGGCGGCGGCGCCGCTGCGCCGGTGCGCCCGCTCGTCGCCGCGGTCGGCACCGACC
>SKPY01000267.1 GCA_007119305.1 Nitriliruptorales bacterium | reverse complement strand
CGCGGCCGCAGGCGGCAGTGCGAGGCCGCAGGTGGTCATCGCGCGGCCGCCCGCCAGGCCGCCGCGCGGCGGGGATCCGCGGCGCCGTGCAGCACCCCCGCGTCGTAGTCGATCTCGAGCGCCTGGACGGACCCGAAGTAGTAGGAGAACGGCGGGCCGCTGATCTCCGAGTAGCCGCGCTCGCGCAACGGTGCAGCCGCGGCGAGCAGCTCCTCCTCGGCGTGCAGCTTCGTGCCGGCGAGGTGGAAGCGCGGCGCGGCCACCGCATCGGCGATCGGTTCGCCGTGCGCGGCCCAGCGGACAAGGACCTGAGCTATCGCCAGGGGGATGCGCGAGCCGCCGGGGGAGCCGAGGCCGAGCACCGGGCGGCCCTCGTCGTCGAACACGATGCTCGGCACCGTCGAGGACACGGCGCGCTTGCCGGGCTCGGGCGGCTCGTTGGCCCGCCGCAGCCCGAAGTTGCTGAGCTGGTCGTTCAGGAAGAACCCGAGCTCGTAGGCGCCCGAGCCCCAGATCGCTGTGAGCGTGTTCGTCATCGACACCACGGTCCCGTCGGCGTCGACGACGACGAGGTGGGTGGTCTCCCCACCGACGTCCTCGATGAGGCCTGCGACGTTGGGCAGGCGATCGGCGGGCACCGCTGCCGCGAGGGCGGCGTTGCGCTCCCCGTCGGTGAGGTGGGCGGTGACCACGTCGACGAAGTCCGGGTCGGCCATCTCCACGCTGCGGTAGTGGTTGGCGAGCCGCCACCCCAGCGCGAGCGCGTGCACGAAGTCGGACGACCCGGGGGCGTGCTCGGTGACGCCCAGCCCTTCGGCGACCTGCAGCATCTGCACGAGCGTCGCGCCCGCGAGCGGTGGGGGCGCGGAGACGACCGTGCGGCCGGCGAAGGTGCCGGCCACCGGCTCGCGGACCTTGACCTCGTACGCTGACAGCGAGCCTGCGTCGATGCCGTCGACCCGGGCGGCAAGCTCGACGCCGAGCGCACCGTCGTAGAACGACTCCGCGCCCCCGTCGGCGAGCGCGCGCAGGGTGCTCGCGAGCTCCGACTGGACGAGGCGTTCGCCCGCCGCGAGCGCCTGCCCGCCCGGGTAGAAGTGTGGCAGCTCGTCCTGCGGGAGCCGGCGGGCGGCGAAGCGCAGCTGGTCGGACAGCATCGGGTAGGCCGCGACGCCGTTCTCGGCGAGCTCGACCGCCGGGGCGATCAGGTCGGCGAGGGGCACGCTGCCGTAGTCGGCGTGCAAGGCCTCCATCCCGGCCACGAACCCCGGGATGCCGACTTCGCTGGCGGGGATGGTGCCGCTGTTGTTCACCACGTCGCGGTAGTCGTAGGCGACCGGATCCGCCCCCTGCTCGGCGATGAGCGCCGCACCACCTCCGCCGACGCCCGACCCGAACGGCTCGGCGACGCCCACGGCGTAGGCGGTGGCGATCGCGGCGTCGACGGCGTTGCCGCCCGCCTCGAGCACCGCCATGCCGGCTTCGACCGCGGCCGGGTGGCCAGCACTCACCCCGTAGGCGGGCACGGGATGCGGGGGCGGCTCCACCGCGGGCGCATCCGGATCCGGAAGCTCCTCGGCGGCCGCCGCGTCGTCGGCTGCGTCGGCGCCTGCTGCATGGGTCTCGGCCACCTGGTCCGCGGCGGCGTCTGCTGCCTCGGTGTCCCGCGCCGCGCCGGAAGGCGCCCGGGGCGCATCCGGCTGGCCGCAGCTGACCGTGAGTGCGAGCAGGGCGGCGACCACCCAGACCCGTTGGCCCATGAAACCCCCGATTGGCGCATGCGGTCACACGCCGAGCCCGAACGGGCACCCGCGCGCAGGGCCAGCGGGCGACCATCCTCCGCACGCGCGCCGACCGGCGCAACCGCAAGAGCGGCGCGTCTCGGCGACCGTGCCGACCTTACCTGCGGTGCCCCGTGGCCGCACGCTTCGTCACCGGTTGTCGTGCCACTGGTCGGCCTGACGGCGGCGCACCGCCGGTCGTGGGAGGATGCGGCGCGGGCGCGGCATCTTCTGCGGGGAGCGTGGCCGCCGGCGTTTGCCCGCACTACGCTGCGGCCGGGGCTCGCGACGGCAGCGACGGACAAGGAGCAGCATGCGCGCACGGAGCGTAGGAGCGCTCGTGGCAGGCGGCGCGGTTGCGACGGCGGCGCTTGCGCGGCGACGGCGGAGCACGACCGACCAGGCGGCACCTTCCGTGCACGCAGGGCTGACGTCCTTCCGGGCCAGCCACCCCCCGAGGACGCGGACGGTCAGGGGGGCCGCATGGCACTACCTCGCAGCCGGCGAGCGCGGCGAGCCCATCTTGTTCCTTCACGGCCTGGCCGGTGCCGCGGACATCTGGTGGCAGCAGATCACCGCGCTCGAGCACCGTGCGCGGGTGCTCGCCCCTACCTACCCACCGGTGCGCCGCCTCGACGACCTCGTCGCCGGTGTGACCGCCATCCTCGACGCGGAGGGCGTTGACGCCGCTCACGTCGTCGGTTCCTCGCTAGGCGGATACCTCGCGCAGTACCTCGTCGCCACCCGCCCTGAACGGGTCGCGACGGCCGTGTTCGCGAACACCTTCCCGCCCAACGATCTCATCCGCCGCCGCAACCGCAGGCGCGCCGCTGCCGGCCGACTCCTGCCCCAGCGCATCGTCCTGGCTGCCATTGCTCGGGATGCCCGCGCGGTGACCGCGCCCGCCGAGGGTCGAGGGCGGGAGACCGTCGAGCGCTACCTGCTCGAGCAAGCCCGGAGCGGATTGTCCAAGCGGGACCTCCTCGCCCGCTACCGCTGCGTCACCGAACCGTTCGACCCGCCCGCTCCGTCGCTGCCGACCCTGATCATCGAGTCCGACCGCGACCCGGTCGTCGAGCCCGAGCTGCGGGCGCAGCTGCGCAGGACCTACCCGGCCGCGCGTGTCGTCACGCTGAAGGGCAGGGGGCACTTCCCGTACTTGAGCGACCCGGACCGCTACCTCGCTCATCTCGACGAGTTCTGGGCCCGCGCAGCGACCGCGCGGACCACGTGAGCGCGCAGCCGCCAGCGCGACTGACCGCAGCGGGGCAGTGGTCCCGCCACAGCGGCGCGTATCATGCCCGCCCATGAGCACCTACTCCATCGCGGTCATCGGTGGCGACGGCGTCGGACCCGAGGTGACCGCTCAGGCCCTCAAGGCGGTGCGCGCGGCTGCCGACCGTTTCGGCTTCGGCGTCGACACCCACGACTACGACCTGGGTGGCGTGCGCTACCTCGAGACCGGCGAGGTGCTGCCCGACGCGGTGGAGGCTGAGCTGGCGGGCCATGACGCCATCCTGCTGGGCGCGGTGGGGACGCCCGAGGTTCCCCCCGGGGTGCTGGAGCGGGGGCTGCTGCTGCGGCTGCGGTTCGGCTTCGACCTGTACGTGAACCTGCGGCCGGTCAAGCTGCTGCCCGGCGTGACGTCACCTATCGCCGGCCTGTCCCCCGACCGCTGTGACCTGCTGGTCGTGCGCGAGAACACCGAGGGGCTCTACGCCGGCGCCGGCGGTTTCCTCTACAAGGGCACCCAGGCGGAGGTCGCCACCCAGGAGTCGCTGAACACCCGCCGCGGTGTGGAGCGGGTGGTGCGCTACGCCCTCGATCGGGCAGGGCAGCGGCGCGGCAGGCTCAGCCTGTGCCACAAGACGAACGTGCTCACCTACGCCGGTGACCTGTGGCAGCGCACCGTCGACGAGCTCGCCGCCGAACGGCCCGACATCGAGGTGGACTACGTGCACGTCGACGCCGCGTGCCTGTACCTCGTGCAGAGTCCCGAGCGCTTCGACGTGGTCGTCACCGACAACCTCTTCGGCGACATCATCACCGACCTCGGCGCGGCGGTGCAGGGCGGCCTCGGGCTCGCCGCAAGCGGCAACCTGAATCCCGACGGGCAGACACCGAGCATGTTCGAGCCGGTGCACGGCTCCGCCCCCGACATCGCCGGCAAGGGCTGGGCGAACCCGGTTGCCGCCGTGCTCTCGGCCGCCCTCTGCCTCGCCCATCTCGGGCAGGACAAGGCCGCCGCGGCGCTCGAGCACGCCTGCGGCAGGGTGCTCCCCGAGCTCGGCGCGACAGCCGGGCCTGACATGGGATACTCCACGGCACAGATCGGCGATCGGATCGCCACCCTGGTCGCCGAGCCGAGCTAACAGCCGATCGACAAAGGAGTCGACGCGATGCCCGTGCCCGAGGTCGCAAAGATCTGGATGGACGGCGAGTTCGTGGACTGGTGGGATGCCAAGGTCCACATCCTCACGCCGACGCTGCACTATGGCTGGGGCGTGTTCGAGGGTGTGCGCGCGTACGAGACCGAGCGCGGCGCGGCGGTGTTCTGCCACCGCGCCCACATCGAGCGCCTGCACCGCTCGGCGCAGATCCTGCAGATGGAGGTGCCCTACTCCGTCGACGAGCTCATGGAGGCCACCCGCGAGCTCATCCGGGTGAACGACCTGCCGAGCTGCTACATCCGTCCGCTGGTCTACCTCGGCTACGGCGAGATGGGCCTCAACCCGCTGCCGAGCGAGGTCGCGGTGTCGATCATCGTCTGGCCGTGGGGGACCTACCTCGGCGACGAGGGGCTCCGCAACGGCGTCACCGCCAAGACGTCCTCGTGGGTGCGCATCGGCACGAACATGATCCCCACGGGCACGAAGGCGTGCGGGGTCTACATCAACTCCTCGCTCGCGAAGGTCGAGGCGCTGAAGGCCGGCTACGAGGAGGCGATCCTGCTCAACGAGCACGGGCACGTGGCCGAGGGCTCGGGTGAGAACGTGTTCGTCGTCAGGGACGGCGTGCTGCTCACCCCGCCGCTGGCCGAGGGCGTCTTGCGGGGCATCACGCGCGATTCGATCATCAGGTTCGCCCGCGACCTCGACATCCCGTTCGAGGAGACGACGTTGCTGCGTCAGGACCTCTACACCGCCGACGAGGCGTTCTACACCGGCACGGCTGCGGAGGTCGTGCCGATCCGCGCGGTCGACGACCGCGAGATCGGCGCGCCCGGGCCGGTCACCAAGCAGCTCCAGGACCTGTTCTTCGCGGTGGTGAAGGGCAAGGAGCCCCGCTACGAGCACATGCTCGACTACGTGAACGGCTGACGGCCGCGCGCTAGCAGCGTTCGACGATCACCCGCACAGGCGGGTCGAGCGTGATCTGGCTGTCGCGCGGCAGTCCGAGCACGCTGGCCCGCAGGGGGAGCTCACGAAACAGCAGGACGCGGTCACGCGCCGCGTCCTCGCATGCGGGAACGCTCGCGCGGACCCACACGAGGCGCTCGTCGCCGGGGGCCAAGCGGAACGGCTCGAAGGGGACGAGGTCGGAGTCCACGTCTTCGCGCTGGTTGTTGCCGGGCCACATGAGGATCTCGTCGACGATGAAGACCTGCTGGATCTCGCCCCGCAGGCCGACGTCGGTGATCCGCACCGGCAGCAGCCCGCCGTTGTAGGCGCTCGCCGCGAACTCGACGGTGGTGGTGTCCGTGTTGGAGATGGCGCAGACCACGCCCGGGGCACCGGGATCCTCGCGGTCGCCAGCAGGCACCTCGCGCGCGGTGGGCGGGCAGACCGCCACGTGCCCGGTCTCTACGGGGTCGTAGCCGATCCAGGCGAGCGCGAGGACGAGGGCCGCCACGGCTGCCACGCCGACGAGCACAGGCCTCGGGTTGCGCTCGCGGTCGAGCGACCGGTGCGTCTCCGGGATGCCGGTCATCGCGCCTCTCGTCCTGCCGTTTGGCGCCTGTCGTCTCACCGTTCGGCGCCGCTGGTGAGCTCAATCCGTTGAGTCTATGCCTCGCCCGGCGCTGCGGTTCCGCGCGACGCGACGTCCGGATGGGCGAGGCACGCTGGTTGCGGTCGAGCAGGGCGTGCGGCACCCGCCGTGGCCGTCCTTCCCCCGGCTCGCCCTGGCGGCCCGGGCTTGTGCGCTCCGAGCGGGTCCGGCACACTGGCGTGGATGCACGCGACCCGCACGCGCCCGACCGCCCTCGGTGAGGGTGGCCGCGCCGTGCTCGCCGCGCTCATCATCCGCCCGCTCCCGTAGACCGGCGGGTCGGTGCCGGCTGCGGGAGCAGGCGGCACGTCACGGGACAGTGGGCCGCCCCCTCGCAACCGCCACCGGCTGGCCGTCGCACCGAACTGCGAGAAGGACAGCACATGGCCACGGTGGACTTGTACGACACGACGCTTCGCGACGGCACGCAACGGGAGGGGATCACGCTTACCGTCGCCGACAAGCTCCGGATCGCGGCACTCATCGACCGGCTGGGGATCCCCTACGTCGAGGGGGGCTGGCCCGGCGCCAACCCGAAGGACACCGCCTTCTTCAAGGCCGTCGCGGCTGGGGATCTGCCGCTGGAGCGGGCGACGCTCACCGCATTCGGGATGACCCGCCGGCCGGGGCGCGCGGCGGCGCACGACCCTGTCCTCGGGGCGGTGCTCGAGGCGGGCACCGAGGTCGTGTGCCTCGTCGGCAAGTCGTGGGACCTGCACGTGAAGGAGGCGCTCGGCACCTCGCTCGAGGAGGGGGTCGCGATGGTCGCCGACTCCGTGCGCCTCCTGCGTGGCGAGAGCCGGCGAGTGTTCTTCGACGCCGAGCACTTCTTCGACGGTCACGCCCACGACGCCGGGTACGCGCTCGCGGTGGTGGAGGCCGCCGCCGAGGCGGGCGCGGAGTGCGTCGTGCTGTGCGACACGAACGGCGGGTTGCTCCCGGACGCGGTCGAGGCCGTCACGACGGACGTCGTCACGCGCATCGGGGGGCGGACGCAGGTGGGTGTGCACGTCCACAACGACACGGACTGCGCCGTCGCGAACTCCCTGGTGGGGCTGCGGGCCGGGGCGACCCATGTGCAGGGCACCATCAACGGCATCGGCGAGCGCACCGGCAACGCCAACCTGTGCTCCATCATCCCGAACCTCAAGCTCAAGTGGGGCCTCGACGTCGTGAGCGATGACGACCTGCGTCGGCTCACCCACGTCGCCCACGAGATCGCCGAGGTGATGAACCTCGTGCCCGACCCGCACGCGCCTTACGTCGGTCACGCGGCGTTCGCGCACAAGGCCGGGTTGCACGTGTCGGCGCTGGCCAAGCGCACGGACCTCTACCAGCACGTGGAGCCCGAGCGCGTGGGCAACTCGCTGCGCCTGCTCGTGAGCGAGCTTGCCGGCAAGGCCACCGTGGTGCTCAAGGGCGAGCAGCTCGGCATCGACCTGACCGAGGACGGGGACGCGGTGGGGCGCATCCTCGACCGGGTCAAGGACCTTGAGCACGTCGGCTACTCGTTCGAGGCTGCCGACGCCTCCTTCGAGCTGCTCGTGCGCGACGAGACCGGGACCGGGACGGAGTTCTTCCGCATCGAGAGCTTCCGGGTCATCGTGGAGCGGCGTGAGGACGGGCGCATGGTCGCCGAGGCCACGGTGAAGGTGTGGCTGCCCGGCCCCGATGCCGTTGCAGCACCGGGCTCGCCGCCGCCCCTGACCGAACGGCGGATCGGCACCGCCGAGGGCGACGGCCCGGTGGATGCGCTCGATCAGGCGTTCCGCGTCGCGGTGAACGGACGCTACCCCCACCTCGCCGACATCCACCTGGCCGACTACAAGGTGCGGATCATCGACGCGAAGGCCGGGACCGGTGCATCGACTCGGGTGCTCGTGTCCTCCACGGACAGCGAGCAGGAGTGGGAGACGGTAGGGGTGTCGCGCAATGTCATCGAGGCGAGCTGGCAGGCGATGAGCGACGCCTACACCTACGGCTTGCTCCACCACCATGGGAGCACCCCCGCCGGCTAGCATCGTCGCGCATGGCGACCGACCGGCGCCGGCCCGGCGTCCGCGGTGGCGTGGTGCCTCGGCTGCTCGTCCTGGCCGGCGCGGCCCTGTGGGGCACGACCGGCACCACGCAGGCGTTCGCCCCGACGCAGGCCACGTCGGCCAGCATCGGCGCCGCGCGTCTGGTCCTCGGTGCGGTGGCGCTCGCGCTGGTGGCTGGGGTGGTCCGTGGCTTCGCCGACGCGCGCGCGTACGCTGCAGCCGGGCGGCGTGGCGCAACTGCCGCCGCGATGGCGGCCATGGCGCTCTACCAGGTGACCTTCTTCGCTGGTGTCGCCCGCACCGGGGTCGCGGTCGGCACGATCGTGGCGCTCGGCAGCGCGCCGGTGTTCGCCGGCGTGCTCAGCTTCGCCCTGCGGGCCGAGCGGCCCGAGCGCCGCTGGGCGGCCGCGACGCTGCTCGCGGTGGTCGGTTGCGCGTTGCTGGTTGCGAGCGGGCGCGAGGCGGAGGTCGATCCGCTGGGTGTCTGGCTGGCGCTGGCTGCGGGCGCGTCCTACGCCACGTTCGCGGTCGCGTCGAAGGTGCTCCTCGACGCGGGGCTGCGCCCCGCGGGCACGATGGCCGTCACGTTCGGCGGGGGAGCGGTGCTCCTCCTCCCGGTCCTGGTCGGCGGGGATGCGAGCTGGTTGCTCGAGCCGCGGGGGCTGGTAGCGGCGGCCTGGCTCGGCATCGCGACCGTAGGGCTCGCCTACCTGCTGTTCGCGACGGGGCTGCGGGCGCTGCCCGCCGCCACGGTCACCACCCTCACCCTCGCCGAACCGCTCACCGCCGGGGTGTTGGGTGTCCTGCTCCTGGCCGAGCGCCCGGGCCCGCTGGCCGTGGCGGGCGTGGTGCTCGT
>SKPY01000206.1 GCA_007119305.1 Nitriliruptorales bacterium | reverse complement strand
CGCGGAGCCCGACGGCCGCGTCGGCGCCGTCGTGTCCCGCGGCGGGCGGCCTGACCTGGCCGCGCCGCGGCTACCCGAGGTGGCCGCGCCGACCCTGCTCATCGTCGGCGAGCACGACGCAGCGGTCCTCGACCTCAACCGCCAGGCCGCGCGCGACCTCGCCGGCCCGTCGCGGGTCGAGGTGGTGCCCGGCGCCGGGCATCTCTTCGAGGAGCCCGGAGCCCTCGAGCAGGTCGCTCTGCTCGCCACCCGCTGGTTCCTCGAGCATCTTCACTGAGCGGCCGAGGAGCGGGCCGCCGCGCGCGCCCGGCTGCGGCGCTCTGTGGACTCCAGCCAGGCGATGGCCAGCAGGAGCACCGCCGCGCCGTGGACGAGCTTGCCGGGCGCCCACATCATGACGCCGGCCAGATGCTGGTCCTGGAGCGGGTTGACCCCCCATGCGCCGGCGCCGGCGAGGTAGTGGCCGTAGAGGATGTGGGGCGCGAAGGTCAGCACCGCGCCGAGGCTGCCGTGCGTGAGCGCGGTGAGGAACACCGCGGCGATCCCGGCCCCGTAGCCGAGCGGGCTGCGACGGCCGGTCTGCACGATGGCGGTCCACAGCAGGAGCGCTGTGCCGAACAGCGTGGCGTGCTCCGCGGCGTGCACGAGCTCGCTGCGCAGCGCGGCCTCGTAGGGGCCGGGCAGGTGCCACAGCCAGTACACCCCGGCGTGGAGGACGGCGGCGACGAGCGGCCAGGCGGGGGAGTAGGTCACGCGGCGGGGCCCGCGCAGGTCCCCGTGCACGCGGTCGAAGCCCGTCCGCAGGCGGGGCGGCAGCCCCAGCCGGAGCGCCACCCCCGGGCTGCTCACGGCGATCAGCGGTGCGGCGACCGTCGTCAACAGCACGTGCTGGCCCATGTGCGCGGAGAACAGCGCCCCCGCGAGCGCGTCGAGCGGTGAGGCGAGCGCGAGCGCCAGCGCCGCCATGCCGGCGAACCACGCGGCGGCCCGCCAGCGGTTCACCAGGCGCTGCTGGCGGTGGCGCCGCAGCGCGTCGCGGCCGCGCACGTACCACCACGTCACCACGAGCAGCAGCGCCAGCAGCCCCGGCGCGTGCCCGCCCCACGTGCTCCAGACCTCGTGCGGACCGACCGGCGCGGCGGCGATCACAGACACGGGTCGATCACCCAGGTGGCGAGGTCCTCGACGAACAGCAGCAGCGCGCCGGCGGCGCTCAGCAGCATCCCACCGAGCCCGGTGAAGCGCATCCGCTGGAGCCGCTTGAGCTCGCCGGGGTGGTCGCCGCGGTCCTCCGCCGCCCGGGCGCTGCGGTACACGCGGTAGCCGGTCAGGGTCGCCGCCAGGGCGATCGCCAGCGCGACCCAGCGCACCATGTGCACGAGCAGGCGCTGCTCGGCCCCGCAGGCGATCTGCACCATCGGATAGGCGGTGAGCACGGCGATGGCCCAGGCGGCCTGACCGCCGACGACGGCGAAGACCTGCGCCACGGCTCCCGGCAGGCCGGTGTCCTGCCGCGGCGAGGGGTCGGCGGGCGCGGCCCGGCTCACGGACCCGCTCCCGCCGGGGAGATCGCCACCCGCCAGACGTGCGGGATGAGGTAGACGACCCCGAGGAGCGCGACGCCGCCGAACGCGGTGATGTACCAGTACAGCGCGAGCGACCGGGTGCCGATGTGCAGCATCGCGGTGGCCTCCTCGTGCCAGGACAGGGCGAGCAGGGTGAGGCCGATGAGCAGCCCGATGCCGGCGATGGTCAGGTGGAAGCCGGGCAGCACGAAGTAGAGCGAGCCGTAGGCGTGCTCGTCCACGCCGAAGGGCACCCGGGTCCAGTCGAGGATGAGCAGCGCGCCATGCAGGCCCCCGAGGGCCAGAGCGGCGGTCAGCGCGAGTCGATAGCCGATGAGGGCCCGGGCACGCTCGGCCTGGAGGGCGAGGTGGATCGGCAGCGCGCTGGCGGCGAGCGCGAGCGCGGACCCGGCTGCGAGCCCGAGCGCGGGCGGGTCGATGCCCTCCGGTGGCCAGTGGACGCTGGAGACCCTGATGTAGACGTACGTGAAGTACAGGGCGGCGTACACCGTCGCGAGCACCGCGACGGCCAGGAGCATGCCCCACCAGCCCATGGGGCGGGTCTCCACCCCCTCGGGGCGGCGGCGGCTGACGAAGCGCTGCTCGATGAGGTCCGTCATCGCTCGTCGATCGGGTCGTAGTCACGTCCTGGCCATGCCCATCCCAGCGCGCACACGACCGTGGCGACGACCCCGGCCAGCGCCAGCCAGTAGGCGTCGAACAGCACCCCGACGAGGGCGAGGGTGATCATCAGGGAGGTCAGCCACGGCCACTGCGACTGCTGGGGCAGGGTGATGATCGTCTGCAGGTCGCCGTCGATCTCGCTCGTCGTGACGACCTCGCGCATCCGGTGGCCCGGCTGGGTGAGGGTGTCGAGCCGGCGGGCCCAGTCCTCCGGCCCCTCCTCGAGGGAGGGCTGCTCCCACAGCGGGTAGCGCGAGTGCACGATCGGCAGGCGCTCGAAGTTGGCGTTGGGGACGGGACTGTCCGTGGACCACTCGAGGGTGCCCGCGCCCCACGGGTCGGGCGGCGCCAGGGGCGCCCAGCGGCTCTTGATGGCGGCGAAGACGAACAGGAGCACCCCGACGGCGCTGATGAGCACGCCGACGGTGGACGCCAGGTTGTAGGGCTCCCAGCCCAGCCCCGGCAGGAAGGTGTAGACCCGCCGGGGCATGCCGAGGAACCCGACGATGTGCTGCGGCAGGAACGTGAGGTGCAACCCGACGATCGCGATCCAGAAGTTCCACTTGCCCAGCCGTTCGTCGAGCATCCGCCCGGTGAGCTTGGGCCACCAGTAGTAGGCGGCGGCGAACATCGGCAGCACCGTGCCGCCGATGACGACGTAGTGGAAGTGCGCGACGACGTAGTAGGTGTCGTGCGCGAGCCAGTTGAACGGCACGACGCCGAGGGTGACCCCGGACAGGCCGCCGATGATGAACGTGACGACGGCGCCGATCGAGAACAGCATCGGGGTCGACCACACGATCGTGCCGCGCCACAGCGTCGCGATCCAGGCGAACACCTGGATGCCGCTGGCGACGGCGAACACGAGGCTCGCGCCCCCGAAGAAGCTGATCGTGAGCAGCGGCAGCCCGACGGTGAACATGTGGTGCACCCACACGCCGAAGCTCAGCACCCCGATGACGATCGTCGTCGCGACCACCCAGGTGTAGCCGACGAGCGGGGTGCGGGCGAAGGTCGAGATGATCATCGACACCGCGCCGATGCCGGGCAGCAGCCAGATGTAGACGTCGGGATGGCCGAACCACCAGAACATGTGCTGCCACAGGATCGCGCTGCCACCGACCTCGGGGTTGTAGAAGACCGTGCCGACCTTGCGGTCGATCTCGAGCAGGATGCTGCCGACGATGAGCGTGGGGAAGGCGAACAGGATGATGAAGCCGGTGACGAGCATGGCCCACCCGAACAGCGGCATACGGCTGATCGTCATGCCTGGCGCGCGGTTCTTGACGAGCAGCGCGATGATCTCGATGCCGGCGGCGATCGCGGAGATCTCCAGGAACGTGACCCCGAGCAGCCAGAAGTCCATGCCGAACCCGGGGCTGAAGTCCGGGCCCGTGAACGGCACGTAGGCGTACCAGCCGCCGTCAGGGACCTCCACGAGGAAGCTCGCGAACAGGAACACCCCGGCCATGAGGTAGACCCAGTAGCCGAAGGCGGTGAGACGCGGGTAGGGCAGGTCCCGGGTGCCGACCATCAGCGGCAGGATGAAGATGGCGAAGCCTTCGAGGACCGGCACGATGAACAGGAACGCCATCGTGACGCCGTGCATCGTGAAGACCTCGTTGTAGGCCTGCGCGTCGAGGATCTCCAGCTGCGGGTAGGCGAGCTGCAGCCGGGCCAGCAGCGCGAACAGGCCGCCGAGGAGGAAGAACACGAGGCCCGTGGCGAGGAAGCGCTTGCCGATCGCCTTGTGGTTGACCATGCCGAGCCAACCCTGCAGCGTCGGGGGGGAGGCCCAGACGCGCTCCAGGTCGGTGCTGGTCGCCTGCGGCTGCGTCGCGCTCATGACCGTGGTCGGACGCTCATTCCAGCGTCTCCAGATAGGCGATCAGGGCCTGGACCTCCTCGTCGGTGAGCGGGGTGGGCGGCATGCGGTTGCCGGGCTTGATCGCCTGTGGATCGAGGATCCACTCGGCGAGGTTGTCGGGTTCGTTCGGGAGCATGCCCGCGCCGATGGTGCGGCGGCTGGCGAAGTGGGTGAGGTCCGGACCGAGGTCGACGTCGGGACTGACGCCGTCCACCGTGTGGCAGTACACGCACTGGGCGCGCTCGAACAGCTCACGCCCCTCCTGCGCCAGCGCCTCGGTGGGCTCCTCGGGTGGGTCGACCCGCTCGGCCAGCCAGGCGTCGAACTCGTCGGGCGGCGTCGCGACGACGATGAAGTGCATGTGGGCGTGCTGGATGCCGCAGTACTCGGTGCACAGGCCGCGGTAGACGCCCGGCTCGTCGGCCTGGAGGCGCAGCGTGTTCACCTCGCCCGGCGTCATGTCGATCTTGCCCCCGAGCTGGGGCACCCAGAAGCTGTGGATCACGTCCGCCGACGTGACGTGGAACTCCACCGGCCGGCCGGCGGGGATCTGGATCTCGTTGCCGGTGCGCACCCCGGCATCGGGATAGCGCACGTCCCACCAGAACTTGTAGCCGGTGACCTCGACGACGAGCGGCTGCGAGGGGTTGCCGAGGGCACGCAGGTCGGCACCGGTGGTGACCATCAGCACCATGAGCAGCAGCGTGACCGCGGTCGGCAGGATGACGCCGCCGCCGAGCATCAGCCAGTTGCTGCCGCCGGCCAGCGTCTCCCCCGTGAAGCGGTCGGCCTCGAGCGGCAGGTCACGCCGGCGCACGATGGAGAGCGCGAGCAGCACCATCACGGCGACGAACACGGCCATGGCGAGCCAGAACATCACCCACCACAAGGATGCGAGCGACTCGGCGGCCGGGCCCTGCGGCGTGAGCGACGAGGGCCGTTCGGCGACGTCCGCGACAACCCTCTCGAGCCGCCCGTTCAGCACGTCCGTCCCTCCTGGAGCAGGTGCACTGCCTCCCCCCGACGCGGCTCCTGTCTCACATGCTCGGCCGGGCCAGCCGGGATGATGGGTGCCAGACCTTAGCGGACAGGCTCCGCGATGTCATGACATCGCGGAGCAGGCGTGGTAGACGTCTCTGGCCACAGAATCCGAGCAACGGGGCTTCGCCGGTGAGACGACGTCCGCGTCGACAGTGGGAACCTGGAATGCGGTCCTCGTGGCGTGCCCTGCTCGGCTGGGCCGCCGTCGTGGGGGCCGGCCTCGTGGCCGTGGCCATGCCCGCGGCGAGCGAGGAGCGTCCCACCGAGGCCGCCGACGTCCGCCAGGGCGGCGAGCTCTACCAGCGCTGGTGCGCGACCTGCCACGCTCCGGACGGCAGCGGGCTCACCGGCCTCGCCCCTGCGCTCGACGCCTTCACCTACGCGCGCGTGGACCTGTCGATGCGCACCGGCCGTATGCCGCTCGCTGACCGGCGCCGGGGCGTCCCGGAGCGCACGTTCACCGCCGAGGAGCGCGAGGCGACGATGGCCTACCTCGACGAGCTGCTCGACCTCGAGGGCGAGCTGCCCGACCCGCCCCCGGGTGACCCCAGGCACGGCGCCGAGGTGTACGCGGTGCACTGCGCCCAGTGCCACGGCGCGAGCGCCAAGGGCGGGATCGCCGGCGAGGGCGTCGAGATCCCACCCCTCGTCGGCCTCGACCCGGTGACGATCGCGGCGGGCACCCGCGAGGGCCCGTTCGCGATGCCGCCGTTCGGTGCCGCGGTCGTCTCCGACGAGGAGATCGGCCACATCGTCGCGTTCCTCGACGAGGAGGTCCACGAGCCCACGAGCCCGCTCGGCCTGGCCGAGGTGAGCCGGTTCGAGGCGGTCGGCTTCGCGGCCCTGCTGGCCGGGGTGCTCGTGGCGGCGTGCGCCTGGGCCGGCGGGGCACGCAAACGCCTGGAGGGGCCATGGGAGGAAGGCTGAGATGACCGACGGTCCCGAGCGGCCGCGGCCGGAGGACATCGAGGAGGAGGACCTCTACGTCGTCGGCCAGCGCCTCCCGGAGCCGCAGGAGGTGCGCGACCGGGTCGTGGCGGCGGCCGCGGTCCTGACCGCCGTCGGCGGACTGGCGTTCGGGGTGGGCATGCTCGTCGGCGCGCCGCGGACCGTCTACGGCGGGGGACTCGCGCTCGCGCTGCTGGCACTCGCCTACGGCTTCCACCGCTACTTCAGGGGGGAGTACCCGGAGATCGTCGCGATCGAGCCGCGCCCCGGTGTGGGCGCCGAGGACGAGGAGGAGCCGTACGGCGACGTGCCGAAGGCTCCCCGGCGGAGCTTCCTCGGGTGGCTGCTCGCCGGCGCTGCTGGGGTGCTCGGCCTGAGCTTCGCCGCGCCGGTCGCGTCGCTCGGCCCGGCGCCGGGGGACGCGCTGCGCCGCACCCTGTGGCGCGAGGGTGCGCGCGTGGTCACCGGCGGTGGCCGGCCGGTGCGCCCCGAGGACATCGAGCCGGGCAGCATCGTCACCGCCTGGCCGGAGGACGCGATCGGCCACGAGCGCTCGGCGGTCATCGTCATCCGCCTGCAGGCCCGCGGCCCTGAGCCGCCGACCAACCCCGACTGGGTCATCGACGAGATGGTCGTCGCCTACTCGAAGATCTGCACCCACGCCGGCTGTCCCGTGGGCCTGTTCCGCGAGGTCGACGACTCGCTGTTCTGCCCGTGCCACCAGGCGACGTTCGACGTCGCCCGCGCCGCCGAACCCGTCTTCGGTCCCGCGCCCCGGCCCCTGCCCCAGCTGCCCCTCGGGCTCGACGACGACGGCGCGCTCGTCGCGCTCGGCGACTTCCACGAGCCGGTCGGTCCCGGCTACGGCTGGCTCCAGCGGGCGCGCGAGGACATCCCCCTCGACGGGGAGGCAGGGGAGCGCTCGTGACGCCGCTGTTCGCGCTCCTGTTCGAAGCGCTCGACGAGCGCCTCCGGCTGCGCCGTCCCGGCCGGCAGGCGCTCACCAAGGTCTTCCCGCACCACTGGACGTTCCTGTTCGGCGAGGTCGCGCTGTTCGCGTTCGTCGTCCTGGTGCTCACCGGGGTCTTCCTGACGATGTTCTACGTCCCGTCCGTCGAGCCGGTGACGTACACGGGGGGGCTGGAGCTCTACCACGGACGTGAGCTGCCGGCGGCCTACGAGTCGATCGTCCGCCTCAGCCATGACGTCCCCGGGGGGCTGCTGTTCCGCCGGATGCATCGCGGCGCCGCCTACGTGTTCATCACCGCGATCGTGCTCCATCTCCTGCGCGTCCTGCTCACCGGCGCCTTCCGCCGGCCGCGCGAGGTGAACTACCACATCGGGCTGCTCCTGCTCATGCTCGGTCTCGGCCTCGTGGGCACCGGCCAGCTGCTGCCATACGACGTCGTCGAGGGCGCCGCCCTGCGGATGGCCTACAGCTTCATGCTCGCGATCCCGTTCGTCGGCGAGCACGTCGCCTTCTGGGTGTTCGGCGGGGACTTCTTCGGCGACGCGATCCCGCGCTTCTTCATCGCGCACGTGCTCATCCTGCCGGGGGCGTTCGCGCTGCTCGTCACCGCGCACCTGCTCATCCTCATCCGCCAGCGGCACACGCAGTTCCCCCACAAGGGCGTGGACGGCCAGCGCTTCGTGGTCGGCCAGCCGCTGTGGCCGTCGCAGTTCATCTCGTCCGTGGCCGCGCTGCTCGCGATGAGCGGCATCATCGCCTTGTTCTCGATGCTCGTGCCGTGGAGCGACTTCCACCTGCACGGGCCGGCGGAGGCCGGCATCACGAGCAGCACGAACCATCCCGACTGGTGGCTGTCATGGGTCGAGGGGGCCCTCGTGCTGTACCCGGCCTGGGAGTGGTTCCCCGTCCCCGGGGTGGTGATCTCGGCCCCGTTCGTCGCCGGGTTCCTCCTGCCGCTGGTGGTGTTCGGGCCGCTGTTCGCCTTCCCGTGGATCGACCGCCGGCTCGCCCCCTACGATGGCGAGGTCCACGTCCTGCAGCGCCCCTTCGACGTGCCCGCCCGCGCCGGCCTCGTCTACTCCGGCCTGAGCTTCATCATCACGCTCACGGTCGCCTCGCACGTCGACTACCTGACGCTGCTCCTCGGCATCCGGGTCGAGACGCTCGTGGCGTTCTTCCAGGTGACGGTGTTCATCGTCCCCGCGCTCGTCTTCGTGCTCGTCTTCCTGCGTGCCCGCGCCTACAACCGCCGCATGGCCGCCGCATAGCCCGCCGCCGGCTCCCGGCACTGGTAAGGCCCGAGCCCCGGTAGGTGTGGGGGTTTCTCAGCTCAAGGGCTCGGACCTTGTCTTGGTATACCTCGGCAAGCACACACGCCACCTTGAGGCCCGAGCGGGGGGACCCGAGGACCCGATGACCCGATGGTCCCTAGACGGGGGGTCCTTCAGCGTGCTATGTAAGGGGGTGCAGCTGGCCCGGGGGGCGAGCGCGTGACGGGAGGGGGAGCAGTGGCGGCCCAGACAGCCTGTGCTCGTCGTGCGCCAACGCCGCGCGAGGCGCGTGCTCGAATGCCGCGCGAGGCGCGTGCGCCTCACCGCGCAACCGTGACTCGACGCCGCCCGGCCGCATCCTGACCGT
>SKPY01000054.1 GCA_007119305.1 Nitriliruptorales bacterium | reverse complement strand
GGCGCGGGGTCGGGCGCCAACGGTGGTGCCGCGCAGCGTCCGCGCAAGCGGTCCTACCACGAGCAGCGTGAGTACGAGCGCCTGCACGCGCGCATCCCCGAGCTCGAGGAGCGCAAGGCGACGCTGGCCGAGCAGCTCCAGCGGGTCGGCGACGACTACGGGCAGGCGGCGGCGCTCAGCGAAGAGCTCGACGCCGTCAACCGCGCGCTCGACGCGGCGGAGACCCGCTGGCTCGAGCTCGCCGAGATCGGAGGGGACTAGGCGTGGACCTCGCGCAGCCGCTCGTGTGGATCGACCTCGAGATGACCGGGCTCGACCCGGCGCGGGAGCGCATCGTGGAGATCGCCGTGATCGTCACCGACGGCGAGCTCGAACACGTCGAGCAGGGCCCCGACCTCGTGCTCCACGCCCCCGAGGAGGCGCTCGAGGCGATGGAGCAAATCGTGGCGGAGATGCACGCGAAGAGCGGGTTGAACGCCGCGATCCGCGCGTCCGAGATCACGGTCGAGCAGGCCGAGGCCGAGGTGCTCGCGTTCGTCCGGCGTCTCGTGCCGGAGGCGCGCACCGCGCCGCTCGCGGGCAACAGCGTCCACGCCGACCGCGCGTTCCTGGCCCGCTACATGCCCACCCTCGAGCGCTACCTGCACTACCGCAACGTCGACGTGTCCACGGTGAAAGAGCTCGTACGCCGCTGGTACCCGGGGCTGCTCGACCGCGCTCCCGAGAAGACCGGGGACCACCGCGCGCTCGCCGACATCCGCGAGTCCATCGCTGAGCTGCGCTGGTACCGGGACCAGGTCTTCCGGCCGCAGCCGAGCGGCCGCTCCCTTGACGGCGGCGCGGGTCAGAGCTCGGGTCAGAGCTCGGGTCAGAGGTAGCCGCGCAGGTTGGCGGACTCGGCGACGCGCTCGGCGGCGAGGATGAAGGCGGCGCGGCGCAGGGTGGTGTCGTGCGTCCGCGCGTAGTCGCGCACCACCTGGTAGGCCTTGATGAGCCGCTTGCGCAGCTCGGCGTTGACCTCGTCCTCCTCCCAGTGGAACTGCTGGATGTTCTGCGTCCACTCGAAGTAGGAGACGGTCACGCCGCCGGCGTTGGCGAGCAGGTCGGGCACGATCGTGACGCCCCGGTCGGCGAGCATGTGGTCGGCGAGCGGGGTGACGGGGTGGTTCGCGCCTTCGACGATCACGGACGCCTTGACGCGGTCCGCGTTCGACTTCGTGATGACGCCGCCGAGCGCAGCGGGCAGCAGGACGTCGACGTCGAGCTCCAGGATGGCGTCGTCGTCGATGCGCTCGGCGTCGGGATAGTCGGCGACGGTGCCCGTCTCGGCGACGTGGTCGAGCAGGTCCGGGATGCGCAGGCCGCGCGGATCGTAGATGGCGCCGTGCACGTCGGAGACCGCGACGATGTTGTACCCGTCCGCCTTGGCGATCCGGGCTGCCCAGGACCCGACGTTGCCGAAGCCCTGGATGGCCAGCGTGAGATCGTCGGGGTCCTTGCCGAGGTCGCGCACGGCTTCGGTCGCGACGATGATGCAGCCCCGACCCGTCGCGGCTTCACGGCCGAGCGAGCCCCCGAGCGCCACGGGCTTGCCGGTGACGATCCCGGGACTGTGCCCGGCCCGCTGCCCGTAGGCGTCCATCATCCACGCCATCGTCTGGGCGTTCGTGCCCATGTCAGGGGCGGGGATGTCGCGGTAGGTGCCGATGATGTAGGAGATCTGCGCGACGTAGCGCCGGGTGAGACGCTCGAGCTCCGCGCTGGACAGCTCGTAGGGGTCGACCTGCACGCCCCCCTTCGCGCCCCCGAAGGGCACGTCGACGATGGCGGTCTTCCACGTCATGAGCGACGCCAGCGCGCGGACCTCGTCGAGGTCGGCGTGGGGGTGGTAGCGCACCCCGCCCTTGTACGGCCCGCGGGCGCCGTTGTGCTGGACGCGGTAGCCGTACAGGGTGCGGATCGCGCCGTCGTCCATCCGCAGCGGGACCTGCACGCGGATCTCCCGGTAGGTGCCGGACAGCACGTCCCGCGTGGCGTCGGGCATCCGGAGCTGATCCGCGGCTTCGTGGAAGAAGAAGTTGACCGCCTCGAACGGCGTCATGTCCTCGGTCGGCTCTGCCATGACCTGCCTCTTCTGCCGGGAATGCGCGCCCATCCTCGGGGCCCGAGTCCATGTCGGCAAGGGGCAGCGCGCAGCGTGTCACGCGCGGTCCATGGGCCGCTGCGGCGCCGCGCCTCGGGGAGCGCCGGCTCAGGGACCGATCAGCGGCACGATCGGTCGGTTCACCGCGTCGAGCACCGCGCGCGCTGCCGCCTCGTGCGTCGCGCCACGCACGATGGCGGAGCCCACGAGGACGTCGGCGCCCTGGGCCGTGCGGATCGCCACCGCGACGTGCGCGACCGTGGGCCGCTGCGGTGTCGGGGGGTCCAGCAGCTCCGCGCGGTCGATGTGCCACTCGACGCGGCCAGCGGGAACGAGCTCGTCCAGTGCGGCGAGCACCGCCTCAGCGGCGGCACGGTCAACCGAGCCGCCGGTGTCGCCGCTGCGGCTCGACCCGACCACACGCCGATCGCCGTGCGTCAGCGTGACGACGACGACCGTGTCGGCCTGCCGCTCGACGGCGTCGACATCGTCGAGGACCGGACGGTGCTCGTGCCCCGGGTCCTGCAAGGTGACCGACTCGAGGTCGAGCGAGGCCAGCTCGCGCAGCTCCGCGAGCAGCTCGTCGGGGGTCGGGTCAGCGTCCACGCCACCACGCTACCGGCATCGTCAGCGCTGCACTGCCGTGCGGCTGGGTCCGCGTGCTGTCAGCTGGCCCAGCGTCCCCGCGACTTGGACTTGCGGTAGTCCTTGTTCAGCAGTGCGATGAAATCGATCGAGATCTCCTTTGGGCAGGCCGCCTCGCACTCGCCGTAGTTCGTGCACGAGCCGAAGTAGCGCTCCATCGTCTCGACCATCGCCTCGGTCCGCTGGTAGCGCTCGGGCTGACCCTGGGGCAGCAGGTTGAGGTGGCTCACCTTCGCGGCGGTGAACAGCTGCGCGGCGCCGTTGGGGCAGGCGGCCACGCAGGCGCCGCAGCCGATGCAGGCGGCCGCGTCGAACGCCCGGTCGGCGACGTCCTTCACGACCGGGATGAGGTTCGCCTCCGGGGCCGCGCCGGTGTTCACGCTGATGTAGCCGCCGGCCTGGATGATGCGGTCGAACGCGGTGCGGTCGACGATGAGGTCCTTTTGCACCGGGAAGCCGGCGGCGCGGAACGGCTCGATGGTGATCTCGTCGCCGTCGGAGTAGTGGAACATGTGCACCTGGCACACGGCGGTCCCCCGCACCGGCCCGTGCGGCACCCCGTCGACCATGACCCCGCAGGTGCCGCAGATGCCTTCGCGGCAGTCGCTGTCGAAGGCGATCGGCTCGCGGCCGTCGGCGATGAGCCGCTCGTTCACGATGTCGAGCATCTCGAGGAAGGAGGCGTGCTCGTCGATGCCCGGGGCCTCGTAGGTCTCGAACCGTCCGGCCTGCTCGGGGCCGTCCTGGCGCCAGACCTTCAGCGTGAGATCCATCGTGGAGCGTGCTCCTTTGCGCTCGTCCGCTGGCTGCGCGGCTACTTGTAGCTGCGGGTCGTCGGGGTCACGAACTCGAACTCGAGCGGTTCCTTGACGAGCTCAGGGTCCTTGCCGACGCCGGTGAACCCCCACGCCGACACGTGGGCGAAGCGCTCGTCGTCGCGCAGCGCCTCCCCGTCCTCGGTCTGGTGCTCCTCGCGGAAGTGGCCGCCGCACGACTCCTCCCGGTCGAGCGCGTCGACGGTCATGAGCTCGGCGACCTCGAAGAAGTCGGCGACGCGCCCGGCCTTCTCCAGCGACTGGTTGATGGTCTCGTTCTCGCCGAGCACCCGCACGTCGTTGTGGTACTCGTCGCGCAGCGTCTGGATCTCGCTGCGGGCCTTCGCGAGCCCCTCGGCGTTGCGGGCCATGCCGCAGTAGTCCCACAGGATCCGCCCGAGCTCGCGGTGGAAGGTGTCCACCGAGCGGGTGCCGCCGACCGCGAGCAGGCCGCGCACCCGGTCGTCGACCTCGCGCTCGGCGGTCTTGAAGGCCTCGTGGTCGGTGGGTGGTGGACGCTCGCCGAGGAAGGGAGCCAGGTAGTCGCCGATGGTGTAGGGCAGGACGAAGTAGCCGTCGGCGAGGCCCTGCATGAGCGCCGACGCGCCCAGCCGGTTGGCGCCGTGGTCGGAGAAGTTCGCCTCACCGAGCGCGTACAGCCCCGGGATCGTCGTCATGAGGTTGTAGTCCACCCACAGCCCGCCCATGGCGTAGTGGGGGGCGGGGTAGATGCGCATCGGCACCGCGTAGGGGTTCTCGGCGGTGATCTTCTCGTACATCTGGAACAGGTTGCCGTAGCGCTCGGTGATCCGGCCGCGGCCCAGGCGCTGCATGGCCTCCGAGAAGTCGAGGTACACCCCGTTCTTGCGCGGTCCGACGCCGTGGCCGGCGTCGACCATCCGCTTGGCGGCCCGGCTGGAGATGTCGCGCGGCGCGAGGTTGCCGAACGCCGGGTACATGCGCTCGAGGTAGTAGTCGCGGTCCTCCTCGGGGATCTGGTCGGGCGGCCGCGCCTCGTCGGGGTCCTTCGGCACCCAGATGCGTCCGTCGTTGCGCAGCGACTCGCTCATGAGCGTGAGCTTGGACTGGTAGTCGCCGGACTGCGGGATGCAGGTGGGGTGGATCTGGGTGAAGCACGGGTTCGCGAACAGCGCGCCCTTGCGGTGTGCGCGCCAGATCGCGGTCGCGTTCGACTGCTTGGCCATCGTGGACAGGAAGTACGCGCTCGCGTAGCCGCCGGTGGCGAGCACGACCGCATGCGCGGAGTGCGAGCTGATCGCACCGGTGTCGAGGTCGCGCACCACGATCCCGCGCGCGTGCCCGTCGACGACGACGAGCTCGAGCATCTCGGTCTTCGGGTACAGCGTCACCGTCCCGGCGTCCACCTGCCGCATGAGCGCCTGGTACGCGCCGAGCAGCAGCTGCTGGCCCGTCTGGCCGCGAGCGTAGAACGTGCGGGAGACCTGCGCCCCACCGAACGAGCGGTTGTCGAGCAGGCCCCCGTACTCGCGGGCGAACGGCACACCCTGGGCGACGGCCTGGTCGATGATCTCGAGCGAGACCTGGGCGAGGCGGTAGACGTTCGCCTCCCGGGAGCGGTAGTCGCCGCCCTTGATGGTGTCGTGGAACATCCGGAAGATCGAGTCCCCGTCGTTGCGGTAGTTCTTCGCGGCGTTGACGCCGCCCTGGGCGGCGATCGAGTGCGCCCGACGCGGGGAGTCGTGGAAGGTGAAGGCCGTGACGTTGTAGCCAAGCTCGCCGAGGGAGGCGGCCGCGGACGCGCCCGCGAGCCCGGTGCCCACCACGATGATGTCGAAGCGCCGCTTGTTCGCGGGGTTCACGAGCCGCATGTTGAACCGGTGGTTGTCCCACTTCTCGGCGAGGTCGCCGGCGGGGATCTTCGCGTCGAGCAGCGGTTGGGCGACGGTGCTCATGGAGGCTCCAAGCGGTGGCTAGACGATGAGTCCGGTCAGCACGGCGATCGGGAAGCTGATGTTGCCTCCGGCCACGACGACGGCGAAGGCGATCGCGAACCAGCGGCGCCAGTGGTTGAACCGCGGGTGGTTCCAGCCCATCGTCTGGAACAGGCTCCACGCGCCGTGGTACAGGTGCAGGGCGAGCGCGAGGTTGGCGAGGATGTAGAACGCGCTCACCAGCGGCCGGGAGAAGCTCGCGACCACGTTGTGGTAGGCATCCTCGTGACCGCGGAAGTCCGGGTGCCCGTAGCCGAACGTGAGATCGGCGAGGTGGAACAGCACGAACAGGCCCACGATGATGCCGGTCCAGCGCATGGTGCGTGCGGCGAAGTCCGCGACCACGTAGTCCCGCCTGGACTGGTAGCGCAGCGGGCGCGCCTTGCGGTTCGTGATCGTGAGGGCGACGGCCGCGTGGATGTGCACGATGAACGCCACGAGCAGCAGGAGGCGGACCACCCACAGCATGGCGTTCTCAGGCGCTGCGGGAGCCCCGAAGATGCGCAGCCACTCGGCGTACTCGTTCATCGCCTCGGGGCCGAAGTAGAGCTTGAGGTTGCCGATCATGTGCAGCAGCACGTAGACCATCAGCACGATGCCCGAGATCGCCATGGCGTACTTCTTGCCGACCGCGGTCCCGTACAGCTCGAGCAGCCAGGGGCGGCGGCGTGGAGCGGTGTCCGTGGCCGTGGCCTGCTGCCCCGTATCCGTCGTCTTCGCCATCGTCGCACCTTCAGTCCGCGGCCGGGAGCGGCCCCGCCCCCAGCCCCCCACGGTCGGAAGCGGAGCGTAGCAGCGTCACCCGCAACCGTCCCACTCCGCACGCCGGCCGGGACGCGCTCCGGCACCTCGTCCCGCTCGCGCCTGTCCCGCGGAGGTTGCCGCGTCCGCGCGGCATCCTCGGGTACCTCGTCCCGGCCGCGCCGCCACGCGGTGGCACCGCAGGGAACCGCCCAGGGGGGCGCCCCGTAGAATGGGCGCGCGGCCGGGTTCTGCGGCCGTCCGACGAGCTTCGAGGACGTGATGAGCAGCGACGATCCCCGCCCGGGCGAGCGCGGGGGCCACCGGACCGCCTCTGGCGCCGAGGTGCAGGGCGTGTACCGGCCGGACGACCTCGCCGGGTTCGACTACGGCCGCGATCTCGGCGACCCGGGGGAGTTCCCGTACACGCGCGGGGTCTACCAGGACATGTACCGGGGTCGGCGCTGGACGATGCGCCAATACGCGGGGTTCGCGACCGCGGCGCAGTCCAACGCCCGCTACAAGTACCTGCTCGGGCAGGGCCAGACCGGGCTGTCGGTCGCGTTCGACCTGCCCACGCAGATGGGCTACGACTCGGACCATCCCCTGGCCGCCGGGGAGGTCGGCAAGGTCGGCGTGGCGATCGATTCGCTGGTCGACATGCGCGCGCTGTTCGACGGCATCCCGCTCGATGAGGTCTCGACCTCGATGACGATCAACGCGCCGGCCTCCCTGCTGCTGCTGCTCTACGAGCTCGTGGGCGAGGAGCAGGGCGTCGACCCCTCCCAGCTGCGCGGCACCATCCAGAACGACGTGCTGAAGGAGTACATCGCCCGCGGCACCTACATCTTCCCGCCTGCCCCGAGCCTGCGGATCATCACCGACACGTTCGCCTACTGCGCCGAGCGGATGCCCGCGTTCAACACGATCTCGATCTCCGGCTACCACATGGGGGAGGCGGGGGCGACCCCGGTGCAGGAGATCGCCTTCACCCTCGCTGACGGCATCGCCTACGTGCAGGCGGCGATCGACGCCGGTCTCGACGTCGACGCGTTCGCGCCGCGGCTGAGCTTCTTCTTCGTGGCCAGGTCGACCCTGCTCGAGGAGGTCGCGAAGTTCCGCGCCGCCCGCCGGCTGTGGGCCAGGATCATGCGGGAGCGCTTCGGCGCCTCCAACCCGAAGTCGCAGATGCTGCGCTTCCACACGCAGACCGCCGGCGTGCAGCTCACGGCCCAGCAGGCGGAGGTCAACCTCGCGCGCGTGACGATCCAGTCACTCGCCGCCACGCTCGGCGGCACGCAGTCGCTGCACGCCAACGCGTTCGACGAGGCGCTGGCGCTGCCGACCGAGAAGTCCGCGCGCCTCGCGCTGCGCACCCAGCAGGTCATCGCCCACGAGACCGACGTGCCGCTCACCGCGGACCCGTTGGGCGGCAGCTGGTTCATCGAGGCGCTGACCGACGACATCGAGGCGCAGGCGCAGGACTACATCGAGCGGATGGACGAGCTCGGCGGCGCGGTCGCAGCGATCGAGGCCGGCTACCAGAAGACCGAGATCGAACGCAGCGCCTACGACCTCGCCCAGCGCATCGAGCGCGAGGAGGAGATCATCGTCGGCGTCAACCGCTACTCCTTCGACGAGGACGTCGACCCCGAGCTGCAGCGGGTCGACGAGGCGGTGCGCGACGGCCAGATCGCGGCGCTCGAACGGATCCGGGCCGAACGCGATGCGGGCGCCGTCGAGGCGGCGCTGACCGATGTCGCCAAGTGCGCCGAGAGCGACGACAACCTGCTGCCGGTCATGCGCGAGGCGCTCCGGCGCATGGCCACGGTCGGGGAGGTGTGCGACGCGCTGCGCGGCGTGTTCGGCTCGTACCGGCCCAGCGACGTGTTCTGAGCTGAGCGCCTGCGCGATCGTGCGGTGGAGCAGTCGGCTCGTGGGCGGGCGGGCCATCTGACCGCGCCCGCGAGGGTGCGGTCTGCGGCCGGCCGAGCCGTCGTGCGCGGTTACGGCAGGTAGGCCTGCAGCTGGTTGGCGACGGCGTCGGAGACGGCACCGGGGCCGCCGAGCAGCACGATGCGTGCGGTGTTGAGCCGCTGCAGCTCGGTGCTGGCGGCCTGCGGCAGGGTGTCGCGGCCGGTCAGCAGGATCGGTCCCTGCTGGATGCCGCCGGCGGGGCCGCCGGCGAGCGCGTCGGGGAAGTTCGCTCCGGTGGCGATGAACGCCACGTCGGCGCCGTCGGGGAAGGTCGCGGCGGAGACGGCCGCGGCGGTGGCGTAGCGGTCCGGGCCGGACCAGCGGGTGACGGCGCCGGTCGTGTAGGCGGCCAGCTGGTTGGCGACGGCGTCGGAGACCACCGCGGGACCGCCCAGGAGCACGATCCCCCCGTTGGGGGCGAGCCGTCGCAGCTCGGTGCTGGTGGCCT
>SKPY01000362.1 GCA_007119305.1 Nitriliruptorales bacterium | reverse complement strand
GCGGCGGGCACCCTCGAGCTTCGCGTACAGCCACGCCGACCCCGCCAGCACCAGGACGAGCCACGCGTAGAAGACCCAGGTCAGCACGTTGCCGGGATCGAAGTCGGGCCAGGCCAGCACGGCGGCGAGCAGGATGAGGCCGAGCATCACCCAGGCCACCTGCACGAGCAGGCGCACCGAGCCCCACCGCGGGTCGCGGGCGATGCCGACGCCGGCGCCACCGAGCACGAAGATGGCGGCCATGACCCGCGCCGTCAACGGCGACAGCGTCCAAGGCCACACCTGCTGCAGCTGCTCAGGCCACACGAACAGCGCCAGCGCGACGGTGATCGCCAGCACGCCCAGGGCCCCGGCGACGGCTTGCGCCCGCCGGGACAGCACCAGCCCGTCACCCGCGCCTGAGCGGGTGACCTGGCGCTGGTTCGCCCACCACGTGGCGATGACCAGGAACGGGGTGGAGAAGTACAGCACCGCCCAGACGTGGAAGGAGACGTGGCCCGGGGTGAAGGCGTCCCAGTGCAGGAGCGTGGCGACCCCCATCAGCGTGGCGAACCCCGCGACCGGCAGGAAGCCGAGGGCGACCGCCTCCCAGCTGCGCGCCCAGACCACCCGGATGAAGAAGTAGGCGCCACCCAGGTACACCGCACCGAGCATCATCGCGGTCATGCGCGGGCCCACCGGCCACGCGAACAGCCGCTCCGTGTCCTCCGGGCGCAGATACAGGATCCACCAGGCCACGACGAGGAAGGGGATGATCACCGTCGCGAGCGCGCGGGTGACGAGCAGCACTCTGGTCCCGCTGCCGTGTGCAGCCCGGTCCGTCGTCATCGCCGCCCTTCCAACGGTCGAGCAGAGAGCCTACCCCAAGGCGAGCCCTGCTGGCGCGCTGACTGGATGAGGCGGGCCTTGCCTTGCGCCGGCGTGGGTGTGGGGCACGTCGCGGGGGGCTGCCGCTGCATCACCGGGCAGCTTGCGCGTCGTCCGTGCGTCATCCCCGACTGCCGCAACAGCCGGCCGTGCACCGCAGTGGTTCTGCCGTCCGCGAGACGCCCACGAAGAAGGGGCCAAGTCCTGAAGATCTGACCTTCCCCCGCCAGGCGTACGCGGGTATGCTCCCGCCGCGACACGCGCAGGCGCGCCGCGCATCCACACCATTCGGCTGGGACCCGGGGAGCAGCTTGGGCTCGGGAGGGGAGAGTGGATGGCCGTCCGTCAGGCTTGCGACCGCGACCGCGGTGTGAGGGCTTGCGCCCTGCCCCGTCAGCTGGCTGGCCGCTTCCGTCAGCGCCTGTGGCAGGGTGCCTCTGCGGGCAGTGCCCGACGGGCCCCGTGGGCTCTGGTCGACGCTCACAGCAGGGACCACGACGACGCACAAGGTCCTGGCTTGGCTACGGGGCAACGGGGCTTCGACCGCCGCCGGTCGCCGCCGTCGTCGCGCCCGTATGGGAAGACCTCCGGACCACCCGGCCACGCCTGCGGCCGGGTCCCGTGGGCGGGGCACGGATCGCCCGTGCCGCGATGAGGAGAAGGGAGAGGATGCAGATGCAGGAACCGTTCACACCCTCCACGACTCGGCGGCGATTGCGCGGCGGGGCGCTGCTGGTGGCCCTGCTGATGGCGATCGTGGGCCTCCAGGCCGTCGCGACCGCCCATCCCGACACCGGGGGCGGCAAGGCCGCCGGACCGCACGAGTGGGACGCGAGCATGCAGCCGGGGGAGCCCGGCCCCGAGCCAGCTGCGGTTGCCCGCCCAGCCGGCGTGACGGTGCTCGGCCACGCCGACCCGGGCGGCTTCAACGCCGATGTCGTCGCGCACCGCCGGCACGCCTACCTCGGCAGCTGGGGCAACCGCGGCTTGCCGCACCTCTCAGGCACCTGGAACGTGTTCTGCCCGTCGCAGGGTGTACGGGTGTTCGACCTGCACGACCCGTCGAACCCGTCCCACGTCAGCACGTTCGCTGACGGGGACGAGGGAGCCGGGGAGCTCGAGGGCACCTGGACCGAGAAGGTGATCGTCGAGTCCTTCAGGGGTCGTGACATCGCGGCCGTGTCCATTCAGAACTGCGCCCGAGATCCGGAAACCGGGGCGCTAGACACGGGGACACACCGAGGCTGGGGTCTGTGGGACGTCACCGACCCCGCCAACCCCGAGCGGCTCGCGCTGGTCTTCAGCGACGTGCGCGACGGGGGCTCTCACGAGATCTGGCTCAAGCGCCGCGGCAACAGGCTCTACGTCTACACCGCGGTGATCCTGTCCGAGTTCCTCACCGCGCCCGCCCCGGACACGCCAGGTGTGCCGGACTTCCAGATCTGGGACGTCTCCGACCCGACCGACCCAGAGCAGGTCGGCGAGTGGGGCGCCTGGGCGGAGCTTGGCGTGCATCCCTTTGCCGGCTTCGGCGCCAGCCCCGCCAACTTCGTGCACTCCATCGTCGGCGCCGTCGTGGGCAACCAGCACCGCGCCTACCTCTCCTACTGGGACCTCGGCACCGTGATCCTGGATGTCTCCGACCCGGCCAACCCGCAGTTCCTCGGTCGGACCGACTTCGGGCCGGGCGAGGAAGGCAACGCACACTCGGCCTGGCTGGCACGTGGCGGCAACATCCTCATCCAGGCCGATGAGGACTTCGCACCCGTCGGCCCGGACAGCTTCGAGGATGCGTGGGGTTACGCGCGGATCTTCGACATCTCCGACCCGGCCAACCCGGTGCAGCTGTCGACCTTCGAGATGCCCTCGACGCGGCAGTTCCCGCCACCGGGGCCGGGGTTCTTCTCCGTCCACGACCCCAAGGTGCGGGGCAACACCCTGTACCTGTCCTACTACGCCGAGGGCGTCGTCGTCGTCGACATCTCCGATCCGGCGAACCCGAGGAAGCTCGCGCAGTTCGTGCCCGAGCCGTCCGAGGACCCCTTCGGCTTCTTCTTCCCCGGCGTCGCGTTCCCCAACGTGTGGGGTGTGTACGTCGATCGCGACTACGTCCTCGCCTCCGACATCAACAACGGCCTCTGGGTCTTCAAGCTGGACCGCAGCGGGCGCTGAACCGCCACGGCTGCAACGCAGGGCCCGGCGCTGCCCGGGCCCTGCCAGGCGACCTCGAAGGCACCGCTCCTGCCCCGTAGCCCCACGACCGGCCGGTCGTCGCCGCATCGGGACGCAGCCACGGGTTGTGAGACCGGTGGGTGAGCGCTGACAATGGCGCCATGTGGACCGACCCGATCGTGCACGAGTACGGCCTCGCCTGCAGCGCTGAGCAGGCATTCGCCGTGTACACCCGTCGCATCGGGGAGTGGTGGCTTCCGGAGTACTCCCCGAATGCCGAAACCCTGGAGACCGTCACGATCGAGCCGGATGTCGGGGGACGCGTGCTCTTCAGCCATCGCGTCGAGCAAGACATGGTCTGGGGACACGTGACCGATTGGCAGCCCCCGCGCCGGCTCGTGCACACCTCGGTACTGGCCCAGCCCGGCGACCATCCGAGCCAGATCACCGTCGGGTTCACGCCAGAGGGCGAGGGTTGTCGGTTCAGCTTCGCGCACGGCGGGTGGAACGACGCCAACGCAGCGGCGCGTGACAAGTTCAGCGAGTGGAGGTTGATCCTCGATCGGTTCGCCGTCCTGGCGCAGCAGGCACCGGGTTGAGCCGTTGCTCCTAGCTCAGTAGTCGCCTGGGGGCGCGAGGAGCGCCTCGCCGCGACAAATCGTCATCGCGGTCTGCCCGGACAGGCGCGCGTCGACACGGGAAGGTGAGAGCATGCGGCTGCGGCTGGAGACCAACCCTGTGGTGTTCGGGGTGTCGGTGGTTGTCATCCTCGTGTTCCTGCTCGCTGGGGTGACAGCCACCGCTGCGGTCGAGCGGTTCTTCGAGGCGGTGCAGCGCGGCATCGCCGTCGGGCTCGGCTGGTACTACGTCCTCGTCGTCGGGGGCTTCCTGGTCTTCGTGATCTGGCTGGGCGCGAGCCGCTTCGGCCGCATCCGCCTCGGCGGTCCAGACAGCCGGCCCGAGTACCGGTATCTGACCTGGTTCGCGATGCTGTTCACGGCAGGAATGGGCATCGGGCTGGTGTTCTGGGCGGTCGCCGAGCCGCTCAGCCATCTCGTCAACCCGCCGCTGACCGCTGAGGCCGGCACGCCGGAGGCCCGCACCGAGGCGATGCGCTTCACGTTCTTCCACTGGGGCCTGCACGCCTGGGGGATCTACGCCGTCGTCGGCCTGTCCCTGGCCTACTTCGCCTACCGCCACAGGCTGCCCCTGTCGTTCCGCAGCGTGCTCTACCCGATCCTCGGGGAGCGCATCCACGGACGCTGGGGCGACGCGGTCGACACCTTCGCGGTCTTCGGGACGATGTTCGGCGTCGCCACCTCGCTGGGGTTCGGGATCCTGCAGGTCAACGCGGGGCTGGCCAGCCTCGAGCTGCTGCCCGAGACCACGGGCGTCCAGCTGGCCCTGATCGCAGGCATCACCGCGGCCGCGATCGCCTCGCTGATGGCCGGGTTGGACAAAGGCATCCTGCGCCTGTCGGTGGCCAATCTGTGCCTGGCGGTGGCGTTGCTGACCTTCGTCCTGGCGGCCGGCCCTACCACGGAGGTGCTCGGTGCGTTCGTCCAGCAGGTCGGGCACTACGTCCAGACCCTGCCCGAGACGACCCTGTGGACCGACGCCGAGCGCCAGACCGGCTGGCAGGCGTCGTGGACGATCTTCTACTGGGGTTGGTGGATCAGCTGGTCGCCGTTCGTGGGCATGTTCATCGCCCGTGTGTCCAAGGGACGCACGCTCCGTGAGTTCGTCTTCGGCGTCCTGCTGGTGCCCGCCGCGCTCACCTTCCTGTGGATGGCCGTCTTCGGCAACACCGCGTTCGCGGTGGATGCCGCCACCGGCGGCGAGCTGTCGGCTGCGGTCAGCGAGGATCCGGCCATGGGGCTGTTCGGATTGCTCACCGAGCTGCCGCTCGCGCCGGTGATGACCGTGCTGGCGATCCTGCTGGTTGCGGTCTACTTCGTCACCTCCTCGGACTCGGCGTCGCTGGTGATCGACCTGCTGACCTCCGGCGGCAGCATCGACCCCCCGAGGACCCAGCGAGCGTTCTGGGCGGCCCTGGAGGGTGGCGTCGCGGCGGTACTGCTCACCGCCGGTTCGGATGGGCTGGGGGCGCTGCAGACCGCGGCGATCACCACGGCGCTGCCGTTGAGCGTGGTGATGCTGGTGCTGTGCTACGGCCTGGTGCGTGCGCTGTATGCCGACAGCCGGCTGCGCAGCCTGGACGACGTCTGCCTCCTGAAGCCCGGACACGACCGTGTGCCCGACTCCGGCGAACCCGGTCGCAGCCCCTTCAAGGACGGGGTGCAGGGCTCTCCGTAGCAACGCCCACGCGCAAGCGGGATAGGCGAGGCGCCGGCGTGGTTGGCATCCGGTGATCCGGGCGGCGACGTGCCCGGAGTCGCGTAGCCCGTGGTGACGAGAGGTGGCGTTGTGTCTGCCCCGTTGTCGATCCTCGACCTCGCCGAGGTCGGCTCTACATCCTCGGCTCGTCGTTGTTCGGCGCGCAGCTCGCGGCTGCACTCGGGCTGCCCTACGCGTTCGCGTCGCACTTCGCCCCGCACGCACTGCTCGAGGCCGTGGCCGTCTACCGGCGCGAGTTCCAGCCGTCCGCCCAGCTCGAACGACCCTACGTCATCGCCGCCGACACGACGGCAGCGGCCCACCAGCAGCTCCTGGAGGCGAAGCGACGGCGAGCGAAGCTGCTGCTCGGCCGCGGTCGCAGGTTGTCGGCTGCTGAAGCGGACGCGATCCTTGCTGCCCCCTCCGGCCTGCAGGTGCTCGAGATGGTGCGGTACGCGGCGGTCGGGCCGCCGGGCGAGGTCACCGACCACCTCGCGCGCTTCACCGAGCACGCCGACGCCGACGAGCTGATCCTTCCCGACCGGCGCTCCGATTAACGTGCCGCTGCAGTGGGCACCGAGCCCACAGCCGACCCGAGGAGGACGTCGATGCGTCGCCAGCTCAAGGACACCGTCGTGGTCATCACCGGCGCGTCCAGCGGTATCGGACGTGCCGCTGCCCTGCGTTGCGCCCGCAAGGGCGCCACCGTCGTGGTCGCCGCCCGCCGCGCCGACGTGCTCGAGCAGCTGGCGGCCGAATGCGAGGAGGCCGGGGGGCGGAGCCTCGCCGTGCCCACCGACGTCACGGACGCCACGGCCGTCGACGAGCTCGCCGACCGGGCGGTCGCGGAGTTCGGCCGGATCGACGTCTGGGTCAACAACGCCGCCGTCACGCTGTTCTCGAACTTCGAAGAGGCACCGGCCGAGGAGTACGACTGCGTCATCGACACCAACCTGCTCGGCTACGTTCGTGGCGCACGCGCCGCGCTGCCGCGCTTCCGCGAGCAGGGCCGCGGTGTGCTCATCAACAACGCCTCGGTGTTCGGCAAGGTCGGAGCCCCCTACCTGAGCGCCTACGTCACGAGCAAGTTCGGCATCGTCGGGCTGTCGGAGTGCCTGCGCATGGAGCTCATCGACGAGACCGACATCCATGTCTGCACCCTGCTGCCCGCGTCCATCGACACGCCGATCTTCCAGCACGCCGCCAACTACACCGGCCGGGCGATCAAGCCCCTGGATCCGGTCTACGACGCCGATGTCGTCGCCAAGGCGATCGTCAAGCTCGCGCAGCAGCCTCAGCGCGAGCGCATCGTGGGCGGCGCCGGACGACTCCTGCGCAAGCAGCGCCTCTCGACCCCAGGCCTCACCGAGCGGGCGAACGCCCGGCTGGTGCATCGCGACCACTTCCAGAACCGGCCTGCCCCACCGACGTCGGGCAACGTGAACGAGCCGCTGCCCGACTGGAGCAGCGTCTCGGGCGGCTGGGAGGCAAGCCCCGCGCCGCTGCGCCGGGCGCTGCTGGCGAGCGGCGCGCTGCTCGCCGGTGGCGCGCTGGCCTGGCGCGCGTGGTCTGCCGCCAACCGCTGAGTCTTACGCCCGCTACGGCGGTCGGCGCTCGTCCCCAGCAGCCGCGATCGGGGCTGCGAGCAGCGGCTCGGGGATCCCGAACGCCTCCACGAGGTCGTTCGCGAGGGGGCGGAGCTCGCCGCACAGCCGGTTGACCTGACCGTGGATCGCGCGGGTCTTGCTGGGCGCGAACAACCCCTGCTCGAGGAACCATCCCCGGTGCTGGTCGAGGGTCCACAGTGCGTACAGGTCGCTGAGACGGTCGAGCACCAGGGACGCACCGCGGTCGCGCTGGGTGTCGATGACCGCTGCAACGCGTTCGAGCACGATCCGTTCGACGTGGGCCGTGGCGGTCGCCAGGGCCCGGTGCTGGTGGCGCAGGAACGCCTCGGTCGGCTCGTGGCCCCGGTCGAGGGCGCGTTTCAGCCGCCGGGCGAGGTCGGACAGCAGCAGCTCCTCGCGGGAGCGCAGCGCGTCGAGCTGGAAGCTGCGGTCCCGCAGATGAGCCTCGTCCGTGCGGCGGCTGGCGGGCGTCGGCACGACGGAGGCGAGGGCGGCGCGCACGACGTAGCGCACAAGCGCGCCGAGATCCATGTCCTCGAACTGCTCGCGGTAGCCGGTCAGCAGGGTCTTGGCGACCAGCTGCAACAGCACCGTGTTGTCGCCTTCGAACGTCGTGAACACGTCGGTGTCCGCCTTCAGGGCGGCGAACCGGTTCTCGGCGAGGTAGCCCTGGCCGCCGCAGCATTCCCGGCAGGTCTGGATCGTGGCGGTGGCGTGCCACGTCGCCAGGGCCTTCATCCCGGCTGCGAGGGACTCGAGCTCCATCCGCTCCGGGGCCGTGGGGGACCGCAGCACGCGCACGTGGTCCTCGACCAGCGTGTGCAGGGCGAGGTTGAGGGCGTAGACCCCCGCCAGCGGCGGGAGCAGGCGCCGCTGATGCGCCGGGTAGTCCAGCAACAGCGTCTCGGGTCCGTCGGACGGTCCGAACTGGCGGCGCCGCAGCCCGTAGCGGATCGCGATCGTGAGGGCCGACTTGGTGGCACTGAGCGCCGCGAGGCCAACGCTGATCCGGCCCGTCACGAGCGTGGACAGCATCGTGAAGAAGCGCGCGGACGCGTCGTCGATCGGGCTCGAGTAGCGGCCGTCGACGCTCACGTTGCCGTAGCGGTTCAGCAGGGCGTCCGCCGGCACGCGCACGTGCTCGAAGCGCAGACGACCGTTGTCGACGCCGTTGAGGCCGAGCTTGTCGCCGCAGTCCTCGATGGTCACCCCCGGCAGCGGGTCGCCGGCAGCGTCGCGGATCGGGACGAGGAGCGCGTGGATGCCTTCCCGGCGCCCTGCGACCAGGAGCTGGGCGAACACCACGGCGAGGCGGCCGTGGCGTGCGGCGTTGCCGATGTAGTCCTTGCGGGCGTCGTCGTCCGGCGTGGAGACCACGAACTCCTCGGTGGCGAGGTCGTAGGTTGCGGTCGTCCGGATCCCCCGGACGTTCGAGCCGTGACCGGTCTCGGTCAGTGCGAAGCATCCCGGCAGATCGAGTGTGCCGACGGCGGGCAGATAGCGCTCGTGGTGTCGAGCGGTGCCCAGGTGGAGGATCGCGCCCCCGAAGAGCCCGAACTGGACCCCGAACTTGACGAGCAGGCTGTGGTCGTGGAAGGCGATGGTCTCGAACGCCGCGATGGACGCGGCATGGTCGTCCGCACCGCCGAACGCGTGCGGGAAGGACAAGCTGCCCAGGCCCTCGCGGGCGAGCTCGCGGCACCAGGCCAGCACTTCGTCGCGGTACGCCTCGCGCGACAGCCCCGCCACATAG
>SKPY01000462.1 GCA_007119305.1 Nitriliruptorales bacterium | reverse complement strand
GCCCGGGCGTTGCGGGCGCTGCTCCTGGTCGCGACCGCCGGCTGCGGTGGCGCCATGGTCGGCAACGCGTTCGGCGCCTTCCTCGTCACCTCCGCGGTCGCCGAGGGCGTGCACCCGGGCTCCGCCGGGCTGCTGCTTGCGGTCGGCAGCAGCGCGGGCCTCGCGATGCGCATCGCGCTGGGCTGGCTGGCCGACCAGCGCCCGTTCCACCCGCTGGGGGCCATGGCCGCGCTGCTCGCTTTAGGTGCGGTCGGCTGCGGCCTGATCGCTGCGGGGTCGGCAGCGCTCGTGGTCGGGGCGCTGCTGGGCATCGGCGCCGGCTGGGGCTGGCCCGGCCTGTACAACCTCGCGGTGGTGCGCACGTTCCCCTCGGCGGCTGCAGCCGCCACCGGCGTCAGCCAGACCGGGATCTACGTGGGAGCGGCGATCGGCCCCACGGCGTTCGGCGCGCTCGCGGATCTCGTCGGCTTCACCGGCGGCTGGTTCGCCACCGCACTCCTCGCGCTCGTCAGCGCCGGCATCGCCCTGGCGGGCCGGCGGGCGTTGTCGCGACAGCAGTGGTGAGCACCAGCGCAGGTCACTGCACCGCCGGTGAGACCGCCTCCTGCGCGCCCTCCACGGCGTCGTCCTTGAGCTCCCGCCTCACCCGCAGGCGATAGACGCCGGCGATCAGCGCCACGAGCGCGACCCCCGCCGCCACCGCCGCCACGGTGAGCGCGGGGTGCAGGAGCGCGGTCAGCCCGATGCCCCCCAGCACGAGCCGGCTCAGCGCGTCCGCTCCGCGCGTGGGGAAGAAGCGTCCGATCGCCGCGAACGTGATGGCCATGCTGCCGACCGCGAGCAGGAGCGTGTCGGGGATCTGGGCCCAGCCCTGCTCGATGACCGCATCGGAGCGCACGAAGATCGCAAACGACATGAGCACGATCGGCGCGCAGATCTTCAACGCCACCCACATCGTGCGCATGAACGACGCATCGGCGATGCGCGACGCCACCGCGGCCGTGAGCGACGTCGGCGGCGACAGCTCGCCCCAGACCGCCAGCAGGAACGCGAAGAAGTGGCCCACCCAGGGGTTCACGCCCCACTGGATGAGCGGGGGGACGATGATCACCGCGACCACGACGTAGGTCGCCGTGGGCGGCAGCCCGGTGCCCGCCAGCCAGCCGAAGATCCACGCAATGAGGATCGTCGCGAAGATGTTCCAGTCCGCGAGCTGCACGAGCAGCGAGCCCATGCGCAGCAGGAACCCGGTGACGGTGAACAGCCCGATCATGATCCCGAGCGTCGCCATCAGCAGCACCAGGTACCAGGTGAGGTCGGCGTGTGTCTCGACCGTCGAGCGCAGGTTGGTGAGGACCCGCTGGGAGGAGTAGCTCTCGTTGCCGCGCGCGAACACCTTGTAGAAGGCGTACATGAGGAGCAGCGCGATGAGCAGCAGCGTCGAGGCGTACAGGGCCGAGCGCATCGCGCCCATCCCGATGACCCCGAGCATGACGACCAGGGCGACGATCGCACCGAAGAAGAAGCCGGTCTTGAAGTACTCGAAGATCTCGAGCTTCGGCCGCTCGACCCGGTCGCCGGCCAGCGTGCGCACGCTCATGAGGTAGACCGCGAGCATCAGCGCCGCGAAGTAGACGAAGCCGATCGCGAACCCGCGCATGGCCACGTCCCAGTACGGCACACCCATGAACTCCGCCATCAGGAAGCCCGCGACGGCCATGAGCGGCGGGAGGATGAGTCCACCCATCGACGCGGCGGTCTCCACCGCCCCGGCATGCACTCCGGACAAGCCGTGGCGCTTCATGAGCGGGATCGTGAAGCTGCCGGTCACCGCGGTGTTCGCCGAGCCGCTGCCGCTGACCATGCCGATCGACAGCGACGACAGCACGGCGGTGAACGGGATGCTGCGCCGAGACCGTCCTGAGAACCGCTGGATCGAGCGGATCACCGCCGCCTGGGCGGTGAACCCCTTCGCGACCGCGGCGAGCAGCAGGAACGCCGCGATCAGCGTGAGCGCCATCTGGGTGTAGCGCCCGTACACGCCGGTGGCGAGCTCGACCGTCGATGAGGTGATGAGCCGCTCGACCGACGCGCCCGGATGCCAGAAGAAGTCGATCGGGGTGTGCTGGCCGAACAGCGTGTAGACGATGAGGAACAGGTTCACGCCGAACAGCACCGGGTGCAGCTTGCGGGAGATCTCCATGATGATCACGAAGATCAGCCCGCCCACCATGAGGTCGGCGGCGCTGTAGGAGCCCGCGCGCATGATGAAGATGTTCTCGTACTCGAACGAGAAGTACGCGAACACGACCGCCGCGGCGAGGATGTAGGCACCCGTGACGATCCGGTTCGCCGTCGTGCCGAGGCGGGCGTAGGGCCCCCCCTCGTCGTACGCCCGCAGCGCCCACAGCACGACCGCGACGGGCAGCAGACGCGTCGCGAGCAGGATCGGGCCCCCCGCCCCCGTGAAGAAGTAGTACAGGAGATGGGCGAACATCCCCAGCGCGAAGACGAAGAAGAGGTTGCGGGCGGTGAAGTAGGCGCGCATCCCAGGCCCCTCGCTGCGGGCTGCGTCCCGGGCGGGCGGCTCACCCACCCGGGACGCAGCCCGGGTCAGCTAGTCGGCGATCGTCCAGTCGTCCTCCCACGCATCGCGCTCCTCGAGGAAGCGCGCCAGCCCGGCGTGGACCGGGATGTCGGCCGCTGCGCGGATCGCACCGGTCTGCGTCCCGACGAAGTCGTCGGCGAGCGGGCCGAAGCCGTCGTCGAGCGAGGTCAGCAGCTCGGCGTTGTCCTCGAAGATCGTGAGCATCTGGTAGACGAGCTCTTCGTCCATGTCGGCCCGCAGGTTGTAGCCGAACTGGATCGGCACCCCGAGGACCTCGTCGACGCCCAGATCCTGGGTGAACGCTACCGCCGGGTCGACGGGTACGGGCGACAGCCCGGCGGCCTCGAGCAGCTCGATCTCCTCGTCGGTGTACTCGACGGCTGCGAGGTCCGCCCTCAGCTCGGCCTCGCGCCAGAACGTCGGCAGCGACGCACCCGCTGTGGTGTAGGACCCCGCGCCGACGATGGTGCCGCCCTGCAGGGCGTCGGCCACGGTGGCCGAATCGATCTCGACGTGATTGAACTCGTACCCGAGCGCCTCGAAGATCCGCGAGAAGTTCAGCCAGTTCATGAAGCCGGCGGGGGTGAAGAACACGGGCTCCCCGTCGAAGTCGGCATAGGTCGAGTACTGGTCGACGTTGCCCTCGGTGGTCAGCAGGAACGACTCCATCGGGTAGGCGTAGAAGCTGTGGACGAGGTCGCCCTCACCGGGCTCGTAGTCCTCGAACGGTCCCTCGCGGTCGAAGAACTCGATCATGCCGACGTCGGCCGTGTAGCCGATCTCGGCCTCACCGTCCATCACCGCCTTCATGGCCGCGGTCGTCGACGGGTAGGGGTGCACGGTGACCACATGGCCCTCCGGCAGCTCCCGGTTCAGGAAGTCCACCATGTAGCTCGCGACCGCGTAGCCGTACGAACCGACGTCGGAGGTCGCCCAGCGCAGCGACACGCGGCCGGGGTCCGGCTCGGCCTCGGGCTCCTCTTCGGGCTCCTCTTCGGGCTCCTCCTCGACGACCTCGTCGTCGTCCTCGACTGCGGGCTCGGGATCGTCGACCCCAGGGTCGTCAGCGATGTCCTCGGCCCCACAGGCCGCAAGCAGCAACCCCCCAACCAGGAGGGCGGCAAGCAGCCACAGCGGGTCCCGTACTCGTGCTCGTGTCAGGCGCAAGGTGGATCACCATTCCTCTCGTGTGCTTCAACAGGGACGATCCTGATGCTGGGTCGACTCACCCTTCGTGGCCCCCCTCCGGTCGCGGCTCGAGGTGGTTCGCAAAGCTTGCGGCTGAGGCGGTCGGGCGCCACCGCCGAAGGTCCCGGCGGATGGGGTCGAAAGCCCTGGCTGGCAGGACCTGTTGGCACGCTCGCGGCGCCGAGGGGGTCACCTGCTCCGCCACGTGCTCGCGCATCGTCAGTCGACCTTGACCGCGAGGACCGGCGCCGCCGCGCGCAGCAGGACCTCCTGTGCGTTGCTGCCGAGGAACGCCTTGCCGACCTTCGTCCTCTGCCGGATCCCGACGACCACGAGGTCGGCACCGACCTGGTCGGCCACCTCGAGCAGCACGTCGGCTGGGTGTCGGCCGGGTTCGGTGACGACGTGCGGTGTGCACTCGACGCCGTCGGCGCGGACCTTGTCGACTACCTCGTCAACCGCGCGGCGGACCTGCTCGACGCGCTTCAGCGCGGCATCGACGCTCTGAGGGTTCACGCCATCCCCACCCGCGTAGCAGACGACGTGCAATCCCGCAGCCCGCAACCGGCACTCTTCGGTGGCACGCTCGATGACGGCATGGTCACGTGCGCTGTGCGTGAAGCCCACTACCACGTCCACGCCGGCCCCTCCCTGCGCCCGGGCCCCTCCTAGGCAGGTCGTAATGTACAGAATCCGACCCGTGCGCACATGCCCTTCCGCTCGGGCGGCCAGGGGCTCTCCGCCGCCGCCTCGCGTGAGGTCCCCGCGAACAGGGGACGGTCGGCCCTGGCGCGGTCTGCGGAGCCGCGGGGATCCTGATCCGCAAGACGGGCAGGAGGCAGCAGGTGAGCGGGATCGCGTTCGTGCTCGGCGGCGGTGGCACGCTCGGCGCTCACGAAGTCGGCATGCTCCGGGCGCTGTGCGAGGCCGGGATCACGCCCGATGCGGTCGTCGGCACCTCCGTGGGGGCGGTGAACGGGGCGGTGATCGCGGCCGGGTTCAGCCCCGACGCGGTCACCCACCTCGCCAACCTGTGGACCACCATCAGCGACGACGAGGTCTTCGGCGGCTCGAAGCTCGCGCAGGTGAGCACGCTCGTGCGGTCCAAGACGCACCTGCACCCCAACGACCGCTTGCGCCAGCTGCTCGAAGAGCACCTGCCCGTGCAGCTGATCGAGGAGCTCGCGGTGCCGTTCCAGTGCGTCGCGGCGAGCATCGAGCGTGCCGCCGCGCACTGGTTCGCCTCCGGCCCCATCGTCGACGCAGTGCTCGCCTCGGCTGCCGTCCCCGGGCTGCTGCCACCGGTCGAGATCGCCGGCGAGCACTTCTACGACGGCGGGCTCGTGCACAGCATCCCGGTGGGCCGCGCGGTCAGCCTCGGCGCCCGCACCGTCTACGTGCTCCAGGTCGGGCGGGTCGAGGAGCCTCTGACGCCGCCGACGACGCCGCTGCAGGTGGGCATGGTGGCGTTCGAGATCGCACGCCGGCATCGGTTCGTCGAGGAGATGCAGCAGCTGCCCGCTGCGGTCACCGTCCACGTGCTCCCCACGGGCGAGCCGCAGAAGGCCACTGAGCTCTCGGCCCAGCTGCGCTACCGCGACATGGCCGCGGTGCCCAGCAGGATCGAGCAGGCCTACGAGGCGTCCGCGGCCTACCTCGCCGAGGTGCAGCGCTGATGTGGCTGGAGCACGCCTACCCGCGGCGGCTCATCACCGTCCCGGCCGTGTACGCCGCGCTCTTCGTCCTGCTGACCACGCTACCGCTGGCCGTCGTCGTGGCGGCTTTCGTCTCACCCTGGCTCCCGGGCCGCTTGCGGGGCTTGCGGCTGCTGTGGTTCCTCGTCGTCTATCTCGTGCTCCAGGCCGTGGGGCTGGCCGCCGCCGGGGTGCTGTGGCTCGCCGCAGGCTGCGGGCACAACCTCGGCACCGCGCGCTTCCGCGGGCGTCACTACCGCTTGATCGACCATCTCCTGGCGGCGCTGCTGCGGACAGCACGACGCGTGTTCCACGTGCACATGACGCTGCAGGCCGACCCGCCGCCGGACGAGCAGCCCGACGTCCCGCACGACGACCCCCGCCCCCTCCTGGTGCTGAGCCGCCACGCCGGCCCGGGCGATTCGTTCCTGCTGGTCCACGAGCTGCTCCGGGAGTACCGACGCAACCCCCGGATCGTGCTGAAGGCCACGCTGCAGTGGGATCCGCTGATCGACGTGCTGCTCAACCGCGTGCCGTCCCGGTTCATCCGCACGGCACGCGCCGGGGTCGCCGACACGATCGGCCTGCTCGCCCGCGACCTCGGGCCCGCTGATGCGCTCGTGCTCTTCCCCGAAGGCGCCAACTTCACCGTGGACCGCCGGACCCGCGGCATCGACCGTCTCGAGCAGGCGGGCCGGCACGAGCAGGCGGCACGTGCCCGGCGCCTGCGTCACCTGCTGCCGCCCCGGCCGGCGGGGACGCTCGCGGCGCTCGCTGCGGCGCCGCATGCCGACGTCGTCTTCGTCGCCCACAGCGGGCTCGAGCAGCTGAGCACGATCGGTGACCTCTGGAGGGGCCTGCCGATGGACGCCGAGGTGCGGGCGCGTCTGTGGACCGTGGCCGCCGAGGACGTGCCGGCAGAGCCTGAGGCCAGGATCGCGTGGCTGTACGACTGGTGGGAGCACCTCGACGCGTGGATCGACGCCACGCGGGCAGCCCGCTGCTGAGGACGGCTTCTGGCCACGTTCACGCCTGGAGCCGCGAGCGGGCCGACCCCGCCCTGAGGACGCAGGCGTGGCGTCACGGGACGCGCGCGAGCACGTGGACCTCGGTGCGGTACGGCACGGCGATCTCGTCGCGCCCCCGGGTCGCCGGGTCGCTGTCGAGCACGGCGCGGAACTCCCCGAGGAGCTGTTCGCGCGGTCCGGTGTCGAGCGCGGCGACGGCCGAGGTGGAGGCCAGCCGATCCACGGCGGCGTCCCGGGTGATGCGATGCACGTTCGGGAAGGTGCGGGCCTCGTGCTGTGCGAACAGCTGTGTGGCGGCGACGACGTGCTGCCAGCGACGCTCACGGGCCCGTGGCACACCGGCGGCCGCCGACTCGACGAGCGCACTCCAGCGGGCGACCCATGGCACCGACTCGTCGCGCATGTTCCACATCAGCGCCAGGCGGCCGCCGGGGCGCAGCACCCGGTAGGCCTCTGTCAACGCCGCATACGGGTCGAACCAGTGGAAGGCCTGGCCGGCGACGAGCGCATCGAACCAGCCCGCGGCGGCGGGCAGCTCCTCGGCGGTCGCGTCCCACACCTCCACGGCGGGTAGGGCCTCGGCAAGGTGACGGCGCATCGCGGCAGCCGGCTCCACCGCGACCACCTCGACGCCCGCCGCGACGAGCGGCCCGGTGAGCTTGCCCGTGCCGGCACCCAGGTCGGCCGCCCGCACCCCCGGCCCGAGCCCGAGCCGGTCGACGAGGTAGCGCGTCGCCTGAGGGGGATAGCCAGGCCGGGAGCGCTCGTAGCGGGCAGGGTCGGTGTCGAACCCGCTGACCGCTGGGTGCACCGGGGGCTGGTCGGGGTTGTCGCGGGCACGACGCACCACCGTGCGGATGAACGCGTGCTTGCCCTCGCCGTAGGCCGAGCTGTCACGGGGATGCGCCCGGGCGAGCGTGCGCTTCAGATCGGCATACGCGCCGCGGGCCTCCGGGTCCCCGCGCAGCGCGTCCCGGAACTGCACCTGGTCGCGCCAGAACCGCCCGCCGTGCTCGACGGCATGGATGTGATGGCTGCGCTCCCCACCCGGCACACCGTCGAGGAAGTAGTGCCGGCCTGCGACCCCCATCTCGCCTCGGTGCAGGTACCCGAGGCGCTCGACCGCCGCGAGCAGGCCCGCTGAGGCCGGCCAGGCGCGCAGGCCCACCATGATGTCGAGCATCGGCTTGGCCGCCAGGTCCGGCACCGCGGTCGAGCCGATGTGCTCGACCGCGACCACCTCACCGGCCACCCGAGCCTCGCGCCACGCCCCCTCGAGCCGTGCGCGCTCGGCGGCGAACCGACCAGGCCACGCCGGGTCGTAGTCGACCACCCTGAGCACCCTGCACGCCACCCGTCTCCTCCTGCGTAGACGGCTGGTCTCCAGGATGCACGGCTCGTCACACCGGCGCGGGCAGCGGCGCGGCGAGCTCGTCGAGCGTCTGCTGCAGCAGGGCAGCCAAGGCGGCGAGGTCGGGGCAGGCGTCGGGGTCGGCGGTGACGGTCACGGTCAGCGTGCCGGCGTAGGACAGCGCCAGGAACCCGACGGTGAGGTTGCCCGCGGTGGTGGGCAGCGCGACGACGTCGGTGATGGCGACGCCGAGCAGCGACAGGCGCTGATCGGGACCGCGCACGTTCGTGACCAGCGTGTTGATCATGCGCTGGCGGTCGAGCAGCCAGCGCAGCAGATGCAGCGCCGCAACCAGACGAAAGGCCGGAACCACCAGCGCCGCCGACGCGCCACGCACCGCCTGCTTGCGCGCGCGCGTCAAGCCGGCGATCGTCGCGAGGCGAACGTGCGGGGCGCCCGAGGCCGGCACAGCCACGGGGACGACCCCCACGACGTTGCCGAGCGCATCCGCGTCGGTCGTCGCGCGCCCGGAGACGGGCACCGACACGACGAGGGTGTCGACCGCCTCGCCGCGCTGCTGCAGTTGCGCGTGCAGCGCACCGGTGACCGCGGTCAGCACCACGTCGTTGACGGTCCCCGCGTGCGCGCGCGCCACTGCCCGGACTGCGTCGAGGTCGGCACGCGCCACCGCGAGCCGCCGCTGCGGTCCCGTGGGCTGGTTCAGCGACGACCCTGGTGCGCGCAGGCGCCGGTCGACGCCGAGCTCGCAGAGCCCGTCGCGCACCCGCTGCGCAGCAGCCGGGACATGAGCCAGCGCGCGCAGGCGGGTGACGCCGGCGTCGACCGCAAGCTGCAACGGCCGCGGCGGTGGCCTCGGAGGGCGCGCCGACGCGACCG
>SKPY01000123.1 GCA_007119305.1 Nitriliruptorales bacterium | reverse complement strand
CGGGGGGCCGGCCGCCGCCGTCGACCGACAGCCGATCCTGCTCACCGAGGCGGAGGCCCTGCCCGAGGTGACCCTCGCCGAGCTGCGCCGCCTCGACCCCGACGAGGTCATCATCGTCGGTGGACCCGCGGCCGTCGGCGCCGAGGTCGAGCAGGCACTCGCCGCCGACGGCGAGCTCGCAGCCGACGTGCGCCGGGTCCAGGGCGCCGACCGCTTCGACACCGCCGCCCGGCTCGCGCTCGACGCCTTCCCCGACGGGGCGGAGACCGTCTTCGTCGCCACCGGCGTGAACTTCCCCGACGCGCTGGCCGGGGTGCCCGCCGCCGGACGCTTCGCGGCTCCGCTGCTGCTCGTGTCGTCGCAGGCCATCCCCGACGCGACCCGCCGCGCGCTCGAGGCGCTCGACCCGGACGAGGCGGTGATCCTCGGCGGCACGGGGGTCATCGGCGTCGGGGTCGAGAACGACCTGCGCGACCTGCTCGGCGCCGCCACCCGTCACGAGGGCCGGGACCGCTTCGAGACCGCGGCCGCGAGCGCCCGCAGCAGCTTCGCCGGGGCCCGGACCGTCTACCTCGCCACAGGCATCAGCTTCCCCGATGCGCTGGGCGCCGGACCTGCCGCGGCACGGGCCGCCGCCCCGCTGCTGCTCACCCAGGGCAGCACGCTCAACGCCGCTGCGCGCGAGCAGCTGCGCAGCCTGAACCCCCGCCGGGTCGTCGTCCTCGGGGGTGCGGCCGCCGTCCAGGGCGCCGTGCTCGACCAGGCCCGCGACGCGCTGGCGGGCGCGACGGCGCTGCCCGACGGGACCGTGCCCGACATCGCCTTCACCGCGGCCCGCACCGCCGGCGGCGTGCTCCACCAGTCGATCCGGATCGCCACGACGACGGGCCTGCACGAGGAGTTCAGCAACCCGCTGCCGGGCGTCGTCGACGCCGCCGCCGAGTACTCGCCCGACGGGCGGCGGCTGGCGTTCGTCCGCGCCGACCGTGACGACCCCTTCTCCGGTGAGGTGCTCGTCGGCGACGTCGCCGAGGGGGCCGCCTCCCTGCGCCAGGTGAGCAGCAACGCCGACGACTTCACCCACGGCTGCGCCGTGGGTGAGCTGGGTTGGGCGCCCGACAGCGAGCAGGTCGTGTTCACCTGCTTCCCCGGCGGGCCGGACGCGCAGGCGCACGCCACGTCGGGCTCCCAGCGCTTCGCGACCTACACCGACGACACCCATGAGCTGCCCCCGCCGGGTCGCGTGGTCGTCGCGGGGGTCGACGGAGCGACCACCGTGCTCGATCCGGGCGACGAGGCGGTGTTCGACCAGGCCCCGGCCTTCCATCCGGACGGCGACAAGGTGACGCTGAACCGCATCGACTTCGGCGCCGGCGACGGCGACGCGGTCACGCTGCGCTCGGTGCCCCTCGACGATCCGGGCGCAGACGGCGACGTTGCCTACCGCGCCGACGACGGCCGCTTCGCCGACACCACCTGGTCCCCCGGCGGCGGGCAGGTCGGCTTCGTGGCGTTCGAGGCGGGGTTCGGCGGTGCGGGCCGTGTCGTGGTGCTCGACACCGAGGACCGCTCGACGACCGCGCTGCTCGACGGCGACGACGCCGGCAACCACGCGCTCGAGGGGTTCGCACCCGCGGGCGCTGCGACGCTCGTCCGCACCGCCGACGCGCGCAACCCCGCCGGTGCCGACCAGACGATCGTGCGGCTGGCCGGCCTCGACGGCAGCGTCGTGACCGTCGTCGGCTTCGGTGACCTTGCGCACCACGACATCCTGCAGGCGCGGCTGTCGCCCGACGGCCGGCAGGTGCTCTACGACGACGTCAGCGCGTCCGCGGGCGACCAGCTCGGGGGACTGCTGTTCGTGACCGCCGCCGACGGCACCGGCGTGCCTGTCGAGCTCGACGTCGGTGCGGTCGCCGCCGGGTTGCCGGCGTGGAACCCGGCGGCGTTCGACTGATGACCTGAGCGCCGCGCGCGGCGGCTTGTGTGGGCGGGGCTGGTGGCCTACGCTGCCGACCTCTGTCGTATCAAGCTTCGGGAGGGGTGGGCAGCGTGGTGCGTCGATGCATGGCCGTCGTGGGTCTGTTCGCGTTGCTGCTGGTGGCGTGCGGCGAGGGTGAACCCACCGCTGACGAGGCGGCTCCGGCCGACGACGACGCCGCGGTCGAGGACGACGCCGCGGACGACGACGCCGCGGTGGCAGACGCCGAGTGCACGCTGGACGAGCCAGTGCCGGTCGGCGTCGTGTTCAGCCAGACCGGCGGCGCGGCGGTGTACGGCGAGAGCCAGACCAACGCGGTGCGCCTGGCGGCCGACGAGCTGAACGAGCGCGGCACCGTCGCCTACGACCTGCACATCGAGGACGACGCGAGCGACCCCTCGCAGGGCATCACCGCGTACGAGCGGCTCATCCACGGCGAGGGCGTGTCGGCGCTCATCGGCCCGACGCTGTCGAACGTGTTCTTCTCGGCCGGGCCGATCGCGCAGGAGAACAGCGTGCCGGCGCTCGGGGTGTCGACCACCGCCGACGGCATCACCGACATCGGCGACTACATCTTCCGCGACGCGCTGACCGAGGCGCAGGTCATCCCGCAGACCGTGGCGGCCGCCGTCGAGGAGTTCGACATCGAGCGGGTCGCCGTGCTCTACAGCGACGACGACGCGTTCACCGTCTCCGGCTACGAGATCTTCGTGCAGGCGCTCGAGGACCAGGGCATCGAGATCGCCACGACGCAGTCGTTCGCGACCGGCGACACCGACTTCTCCGCGCAGCTCACGGTGGCCCGCGACGAGGAACCCGACGCGCTCATGGTCTCCGCCCTGGCCGAGGAGGCGGCGCTGCTGCTCTCCCAGGCTCGCAGCCTCGACCTCGACGTGCCCGTGGTCGGCGGCAACGGCTTCAACTCGCCGGCGATCGCCGAGCAGGCCGGCGAGGCCGCCGAGGGCGTGGTCGTGGGCGCGGCCTGGAACGCCGCCGCCGACGACCCGCTCAACGAGGACTTCAAGGCCGCGTTCGAGGACGCCACGGGCCGCCAGCCAGACCAGTTCGCCGCCCAGGCGTACGCCGGCATGAAGATCATCGCCGAGGCGGTCGAGCGGGCGTGCAGCGCCGACCCGACCGCGATCCGCGACGCGCTGGACGGCATCCGTGGGCTCGACACCGTGCTCGGGGACTTCTCCTTCACCGACAACCGCGACGCCGATCACGAGGGCGTCACGCAGATCATCGAGGACGGCCGCTTCGCCCTGCTCGACTGACCAGCGGCTCGGGGCCGGCAGATGCAGCAGATCGTCAACGGGCTGTTCCTGGGGTCGATCTACGCGCTGTTCGCGCTCGGCTACACGCTCGTGTTCGGGGTGCTGCACCAGCTGAACCTCGCCCACCAGGCGGTGTTCATGCTGGGCGCCTTCGCCGGCTGGGTCCTCGCGGTGTCGCTCGGCTGGCCGCTGTGGGCGGCCGGCGTCGGGGCCGTCGCGGTCGGGGCGCTGCTCGGCCTGCTGATCGAGCGGATCGCCTTCGCCCCCCTGCGCAACCGGCCCGACGCGCACTTCGCGGGGTTGATCTCGTCCATCGCGCTCGGGATCATCCTCGTCGCGGTCGGGCTGGGCGTGTTCGGCCCCGACACCCAGCGCTTCCCGCCCGAGGCCTTCCCGGGGCTGCGCTTCTCCGTAGCCGGCGCGTCGGTGTCGCTGCTGCAGATCGTCATCCTCGTCGTCGCCGTGGCGCTGATGCTCGGGCTCAACTGGCTCGTCGTGTCCACCCGCCTGGGGCGGGCGCTGCGTGCCGTCGCGGAGAACGAGCGGGCTGCACGGATCCTCGGCGTCGACGTCGAGCGAGTGACGATGGCCACCTACATGCTGTCGTCGGCGCTCGGCGCCGCAGCCGGCATGATGTTCGCCCTCGCGTTCAACACGATCCGCGTCGAGATGGGCCTCGCCGTGGAGCTGAAGGGCCTTGCGGTCATCATCGTCGGCGGGCTCGGCAGCCTGCCCGGGGCGATGGTCGGCGGGCTCATCCTCGGCCTCGCCGAGGTGTTCAGCATCGTCTGGATCGGCTCGGGGTGGCGCGACGCCGTCGCGTTCAGCCTGCTGTTCGCGATCCTGTTCATCCGCCCCCAGGGTCTGTTCGGCCGCATCCGCGTCCGGGAGGTCTGAGCGCTGCCTGGGATCATCGAGGAGTTCCTGCTCCGCTACCACGCCGTCATCGCGTTCGTGGGGATCAACGGCGTGCTCGCGTTCTCGATGTACGCGGTGCTGATCGCCGGGCAGCTCAGCCTCGCGCAGGCAGCCTTCGCGTCCATCGCCGCCTATACCTCCGCGCTGCTCACGATGCACCTCGGTCTGCCGTTCCCCGTGGTGATCGTGATCGGCATGGCGGTGGCGGCGGCAGCCGCCTTCCTGCTCGGCTTGCCGGTGCTGCGCCTGCGCGGGGTGTTCCTCGCCATCGCCACGATCGGCTTCGGCGAGGTCGTGCGGATCACCGCGCTCAACCTCGACGTCACCGGCGGGGCGATCGGGCTGCGTCCGATCCCGCGCGTCGTGACCCTGTGGCACGTCTACCTCGCGCTCGCCCTGTGCGCCTGGCTGTTCTGGCGCATGCGGCCGAGCAAGCTCGGCAGGGGGCTCGCAGCGTTGAAGGAGGACGAGGTCGCCGCCCGGGTCATGGGCATCGACATCGTCCGCTACAGGCTGTTCGTGTTCACGCTGTCCGGCGCGCTGGCCGGGCTCGGTGGGGTCCTGTTCGCCCACTACGCGCGTTTCATCTCACCCGGCCAGTTCGGCTTTGAGCGGGCCGTCGAGATCCTGCTCTACGCCATCGTCGGCGGCCTCGGCAGCTGGCTCGGCCCCATCTTCGGCGGTGGCTTCCTGACGCTGCTGCCCGAGCTCCAGCGCGAGTTCGGCGTCGAGGCCGGCTGGCTGCGACCGGCGATCAACGGGGTCCTGCTCCTCGGGGTCATCCTGTTCCTGCCGTCGGGGCTCGTCGGCGTCGGTCGGATCATCGTGCCCGACCGGTGGCGCCGGCGGGTGGACACGACGCTGCCGCCGCCGACCGCAGCCCTCGAGGAGAAGCCGCCGGAGCTCGAGGCGGCCGGGCCCGAGGAGGGCGCGCCAGCCGTCGCGGTCCTCGAGGGGGTCGACAAGGACTACGGCGGTCTCAAGGCGCTCGACGGCGTGCACATGACGATCCACCGGGGGGAGATCCTCGGCCTCATCGGCCCCAACGGGGCCGGCAAGACCACCCTCGTCAACGTGCTCACTGCCCTGACCCCGGCGAGCGCCGGCACGATCAGCGTGCTCGACACCCCGGTCCGCGGCCGCACGCCCGACCGGGTGAACGCGCTGGGGGTCAGCCGCACGTTCCAGCAGACCAAGCTGTTCGACGCCCTGACCGTGCGCGAGAACGTCATGGTCGGCGGGCACCGGGTGGCGCCGGCGACGTTCCTCGCGCGCCTGCTGCTGCTGGGCCGCGCCCGCCGCGCCGAGCTCGAGCACGCCGAGCGCGCCGACCGCTGCCTCGCGCTGGTCGGGCTCGCCGACCGCGCGCACGTGCCCGCCAACGCGCTGTCCTACGGGGACCGGCGGCGGCTGGAGATCGCGCGCGCCCTGTGCGCCGAGCCCGAGCTGCTGGTCCTCGACGAGCCGGCCGCGGGCATGAACCACGTCGAGGCCGCCGCGCTCGGCACGCTCATCCGGCAGGTGGCGGGCACGGGGGTGACGGTCCTGCTGATCGAGCACAACGTGCGGCTCGTGATGCGCAGCTGCACGCGCGTGGTGGTGCTGAACTTCGGGCGGGTCATCGCCGACGGCGAGCCCACACGGGTGGCGCGCGACCCGGAGGTGATCCGCGCCTACCTCGGCGACGCGACCGCCGCGAGCGCCGCCCCGGCCGGTGCGTCCACCCCGCCCGACGACGACGAGGCGCCGCAGTGAGCGCGGAACCCGCCGGCGCTGCCCGCCACGCCGCTGCGCTCGCGGTGGAGGACCTGCACGTCGCCTACGGCCAGATCGAGGCGGTCCGGGGCGTGAGCCTCGCGGTGCCGTCGGGCGCGCTCGTGGCGCTGATCGGCGCGAACGGCGCGGGCAAGAGCACCACGCTCGCGGCCGTGTCCGGGCTGGTGCGCTGCCGGGGTCGGGTGCGGCTCGACGCGGACGACATCACCCGGTGGCGCTCGAGCAAGCGGGTGGCCGCGGGGCTCGTGCAGGTGCCCGAGGGCCGCGAGATCCTCGCCACCCTGACCGTGGAGGAGAACCTCCAGCTGGGGGCCTGGCACCAGGTCGAGCACCTCGACGAGGGCCTCGGCGAGGTGTTCGCCCGGTTCCCGGTGCTGGCCGACCGCCGCAAGCTCGCAGCCGGCACCCTCTCCGGCGGCGAGCAGCAGATGCTGGCCATCGCCAGGGCGCTGCTCGCCCGGCCGCGCGTGCTGCTGCTCGACGAGCCGTCGATGGGCCTCGCCCCCCAGATCGTCGACGAGGTGTTCGCCATCATCGAGCGGATCCGCGCGTCGGGCACCACCGTGCTCCTCGTCGAGCAGAACGCCCACCGCGCGCTGTCCGCCGCCGACTACGCCTACGTCATGGAGACCGGCGAGATCGTGCTCGAGGGCGCCGCCGACGAGCTGCTGTCCAACCCCCGCGTCGTCGAGGCCTACCTCGGCGAATCCCTCGGCGGGTAGCATCAGGCCGCGATGAAGACACCAGCCCACGACGTGATGCCGCAGCGGGTCGCGCTGTTCGCCACCTGCGTGGCCGATTACGCCGCCCCCGGGCCGGCTGCGGCGGCGGTCGAGCTGCTCGAGGCCTGCGGGGTGGAGGTGGCGGTCCCGTCCGCGCAGACCTGCTGCGGGCAGCCGGCGCTGAGCTCGGGCTTCCCGGCGGAAGCGACGCAGGTGGCGCGCCACTGGCTCGCGGTCTTCGCAGGCTACGAGGCGGTCGTGACCCCCTCCGGGTCGTGCGCGGCGATGGTGGCCCACCACTTTCCGCGCCTGCTCGACGGTGCCGAGCACGACGCGGCGCGCGCCGCCGCCGGGCGCACGTACGAGCTCAGCCAGTTCCTCGCCGCGTTCGGCGCCGGCCTCGACCTGCGGCTGGACGCCACGGTGACCTACCACGACTCCTGTCACATGCTGCGCAGCCTCGGCGAGGCGCGCAGCCCGCGCGCGGTGCTCGGCCGCGTCGCAGGTCTCGAGCTGCGCGAGATGGCCGATCCGGATCTGTGCTGCGGCTTCGGCGGCACGTTCGCGACCAAGCTCCCCGAGGTCTCGGTGGCGATGGCCGACGCCAAGCTCGCGCAGGCCGAGGCGACCGGCGTCCACTACCTGGTCTCGGCCGACGCCGGCTGCCTGCTGCACCTGCGCACCCGCGCCGCCGCGGCCGGGCCGGCCGTGCGCACCCGCCATCTCGCGGAGCTCCTGCGCGACGCGCTGGTGAGCGGGTGAGGCCGGTGCGCGCGCGTTCCAGCGCCCTCGTCGGCCGCGACCGGATCCGTCCCGACCGGCCCGCGTGGGCCGGGACGGTGATCCCCGACGAGGTCGCGCTGCTGCCGCTGCTCGCCGCGGAGGCCGCGGCACGACCCGAGACCCGCGCCGCGGGGGAGCGGATGCTCGACATCGACCGGGCCTGGAACGGGCCCGGGTGGACGCCGGAGATGGCGGCGCTGCGGGAGCGCGGTGCGGGGCTGCGGCGGGAGACGCTGGCCGATCTCGACGGCTATCTCGAGCAGCTGACGGCGGCGGTCGAGCGCAACGGCGGGGTGGTGCACCGCGCGGCCACCGCCGCGCAGGCGCGCGACGCCGTGGCTGGGATCGTCAGCGCAGCGGGTGCGCGGCTCGCGGTGAAGTCGAAGTCGATGGCCACCGAGGAGATCCACCTGAACGCCCATCTCGAGCGCCTCGGCGTCGAGGTGGTGGAGACCGACCTGGGGGAGTACATCTGCCAGCTCGCCGACGAGCGCCCGAGCCACATCATCGCGCCGGCGGTCCACAAGTCCCAGCGCGACATCCACCGGCTGTTCTCCCAGCTGGCGGACACCGAGCTCGACGACGAGCCGGAAGCGCTGGCGGCGTTCGCGCGGGCGCGCTTGCGTGAGGATTTCCGCCGCGCCGACGTCGGCATCAGCGGGGTGAACTTCGCCGCAGCCGACACCGGCACGCTCGCGCTGGTCACCAACGAGGGCAACGGCCGGATGGTGACGAGCCAGCCACCGCTGCACATCGCGGTGATGACCGTCGAGAAGGTCATCCCCCGCCTGGCCGACCTCGGCGTGCTGCTGCCGCTGCTCACCCACGCCGCGACGAAGCAGAAGATGTCGGTCTACCAGACGCTGCTCACCGGGCCGCGGCGGCCCGGGGAGCCCGACGGCCCCGAGGAGCTGCACCTCGTCATCGTCGACAACGGACGCTCGCAGCTGCTGGGCAGCCGCTACGAGGAGGTGCTGTGCTGCATCCGCTGCGGCGCGTGCCAGATCGCCTGCCCGGTGTACCGCACCGTCGGCGGGCACGCGTACGCCGCCACGTACGGCGGCCCGATCGGGGCGGTGCTGTCCCCGCTGCTCGGCGACGGCGAGGCGCACGCCGAGCTGCCGTACCTGTCGTCGCTGTGCGGCAAGTGCTACGACGTCTGCCCGGTCAAGATCCCGCTGCCCGACATGCTCGTCGACCTGCGGGCCGACCACCGGGCGGCGGGTGGCGCCAGCGCCGTCGAGCGTGCGGCGTGGCGCGGCTGGGCAGCCGCCTGGTCGCGGCCGTGGAGCTACCGCCTGAGCGTGACCGCCGCACGGGTCGCGG
>SKPY01000517.1 GCA_007119305.1 Nitriliruptorales bacterium | reverse complement strand
TATCGGTGGGCGGGCGTTGTCTCGTGCCCCTAGCGGCGCCAGCGCCCCGCGCGCGTGGCGCATCGCCTACGCGCTCGCCTACTGGCGGGGCGTCGGCGAGGCGGGGGGCGCAACCGTGGTGCGAGCGGCGACGCGCCAGCGGGGCCGTGCCGGCACCCTGCGCGTGCTCGCCTACCACGCGATCACCGACCCGGGGGACGACCCCGTGCTGGCCGAGTACGCGGTACGACCCAAGGTGTTCGCCGCGCAGATCAGCACGCTGGAGCGGGCTCGGTGCCGCTGGGTGGGCTTGCCCGAGGCGCTTGCGTACGTGGAGGGCCACGGGCGCCTGCCCCGCCGCTCGGTGCTCGTGACGTTCGACGACGGGTACCGGGATCTCACCGCCGCCGCGGAGCATCTCGCTGCGCGAGGCATCCCCGCGGTCGCCTTCGTCGTCACCGGCAAGCTCGGGGGGACGAACGAGTGGGATCGGTCACGGGGGGTGCCCCCGGTGCCGTTGCTCTCGCCTGAGGAGGTGCAGGCGCTGCTCCCCACGGGCGTGCTCGTCGGATCGCACTCGCGCACGCACCCCGACCTCACCGTCCTGCCTGATGCCGCGCTCGCGCAGGAGGTGCACGGGTCGGCGACGGATCTCGAAGCGCTCGGGTTGGAGCGGCCGCTGGCCTTCGCGTACCCGCATGGCCGCCATGACGACCGGGTGTGCCGCGCGGTCGACGTCGCTGGTTACCGTGCGGGCTTCACGGTCGACACAGGAGTGCTACGTCCCGGCGCCGATCCCCTCAGGATCCCGCGCGTGGAGATCTATGACCACGATCGTGGTGCGCGGTTGCTGTGCAAAGTGGCCACCGGCGCGCGCTCCGAGCGCTGGGAGGCGCGCGCACGGCGGATGCTGCGGCCGCTGCGTCCCGTGAAGCGCGCGCTCGTGCGTCTGCGCAACGCAGCGCGGGCGGCGCAGATGGCGGCGTGATGGCGCAACGCCCCCGAGGACCGGCCTGCCTGAGTGCGCACTCAAGGAACGGGCGGCTCGGTGCCACCCCCACCCGCAGGCGCGTCGAGCAGCGCCGTCGCGTGGTCGAGTGCCTCAGCCGCGTTGTCCGCCCACCGCACGTTCGGGGCGGTCCGCGTCCACTGCTCGTAGCAGGCCCGGACCTTGCCGGTTCGGTTGTCGAGCAGCACGTGCGGGATGCCCAGCAGCAACGCCAGGATGTGCCCGTGCAAGCGGTCGGTGACCACGACGCTGCCGCGGCCGAGCAGGGCGCAGCCGCGCTCGAGGTGGTGGGACGCAGTGCGCTCGTAGGCAGGCGCGAGCACCTGCGCGAGAGGGCGGCGCAAGCGCGGGAACCGGATCGCCGCGGCCCGCGTGCGGTAGTGCAGGGAATCCGACACGCGTCGACCCAGCGAGCGGGTCGGGACTGCCCCCTCGTCCCCCCAGTCCACCACGGTGACGTCGGTGCGGGTTGGGGGGACGAGCTGGGCTTCCGCGCGGGCTTCCTGGTCCCAGCGACCGAGCCACACGATGCCGCTCGGGGGGGTCCGAGGCGGTGACAACGCGAGCGTGAACGTGATGTCGGGACAGAGCAGCGTCGTCGCGGCGAACGTGGCGGCCGCCTGTTCGAGGCTGGGGACGTCGCGCAGAAGGAGCGTGAGCCGCGGATGCCGGTCGAAGCTGCGCTGGGCTCGCTCGCGCCGCGCAGCGGACTCGAAGTGCAGTGACTGCGGCAGGACGACGATCCGGCGCGCGGGAAAGTCGGCCACGACGCGTTCGCGCAGCTCCTGGTGCTCGGGCCACAGATCACCGAGGCTCCCCCCGCCGCTGAGGAGGATGACGCCGTCGGCCGGCAGCCGGGCGGCGAGCGCGCGCGCCGAGTAGGTACGCCGGTCGCACGTGTAAGCCACCCGGATGCCACGGGCTCGCAGCCAGCGCAGCTGCGCGACCCAGATGGCGTTGTCGCCGACGTTGGCGTACGTGGGGGCGTCGAGCAGCGCGGCGACCTTGACCCCCGCGAGCACGTCACCGAGGACCCGGTCCACCTCGCTGCTCGCGTGCCCGATCACCATCGCGACCCGGCCGCCTACGGGCGCAGCTCGTCGAAGTGGACCCGCAGATCGACCTCGTCAGCGGCGGGGCAGTCGCGGTCCGGCCACAGCGGACCGGCCAGCCTGAAGGCGGCCTGCCGATCCGTGTGGTAGGCGAGGGCGTCGCGTGCGTAGCCCTCGTAGAGGAACTCGTGGACGGCGAAGGATCCTCGCGGCGCAGGCTCCACCACCGTGCGGGGCACGTCGCAGACAGCGATGACTGCGCCGTCGGCGCTGCGTTCGGCCAACTGCTGCGCGGCGTGCTCGACGAAGTCGGCCGACGCGAGACGGACCGCGACGCTGAACGCCAGCGACAGCACAGCTCCCGCGGCGAGGGCGCCCGCCACTGCCCGCGCAGGCGGGACCCAGCGGACGAGCGGACCGCCGAACGCGGCCCCACCGGCGAGGATCAGCCAGATGGGCGCGAACGTGCGTGGCGACCCCTGCCGCGGCACCGTCGTCACCACAGGCAGCAGCGCCAGGAGGACGAGCGCAGCGACGAGCGCGACCGCGGTCAGCACCTGGCGCCTCGAGGGCCGCACCACCGGCATGGGCGGTGCAGCGGGACCCACGAGCCACCCCGCAGCGGCAGCCGCGGCGAGCAGCGCGACGCTCACCGGCCATGCCCACACGACCGCCAGTGGGATCGAGTGCGCGCCTACCCCCAGCGCGGGGTAGAGCACGTAGAAGCTGGGCTCGGCGAACAGCGCAAAGGCCCGCTCCACGAGTCCGACGTCGAGCCGCGGGTCAACCCCGGGGGACAGGGCGTAGACCAGCAGCACGACCACCGCAGTCCCCGCGGTCAGGCTGGTGGCGCCACGCCGGTGACGAGGTTGAACGAGCAGAGCGGTCGCCAGCGGGAGGACGAAGATGGCCTGCTCGACGGACCCGAACGCAGCCAGGGCGGCCAGGCTGCCCAGGAGCGGACGGCCCCGACGGTGCAGGAGAATGGCGCTGAGACCGAGGGCGAGCCCGAGCGGAACGTGCAGGGCGGCGGGCCAGAGGGCCGCCTCCGTCCCGAGCGGCTGCAGGAGCCACACGATCCCCCCGACCTCAGGCCATGGGTGCGGGAGCGCCATGTCGCGCAGCAGCGCTCGCAGCAGCCAGGCCACCGCGATGGTCAGCGCGAGCGGCACGGCGATCGCGACGCCGAACGGCAGGTTCTGGCACACGCCCGTCGTGAGCAGGATCTCCAAGAACCGGGCTGGGCGAACCGGCCCGAGGCGTTCCCAGGAGTTCGCCAGCGTCGGCGCGAGCCCCCAGTCGACGGGCCGCAGGCAGTTGTCGAAGTCGTCGGCGAGCAGGGCGCCTCGCGCGATGACTGGTATGGCGAGTCCACACAGCAGCAGGGATGCGGTGACGAGCGGCCACTGCCGCGGACCGGAGCCGCGCCGGTCGGGACCCGAGCTGCCGTCGGGATCCCGCGTGATGCGCGTGCTCATCGGCGCCTGGCCACCAGGATGACGTTCTTGCCGACCGGCGGGTCGGGGACCAGACGCTGCAACGCCCGGCTGACAGGGACCACGACGCGGTCGTACCCCCACAACGATCCGCCCGTGATGTCCGTGTGGCCTGCCAAGCGGTACACCACCCAGTAGGGCAGCACCCCCAGGATGTCGAAGTAGCGCAAGGAGCGGATCTCGAAGCCCGCGTCTGCGACGATGCGGCCGAGCCCGGCTGTGGTGTAGCGCCGGTAGTGGCCTGCCTTGTAGTCGAGCTCGCTGTAGAGCCACTCGTGCGCCGGCCCGAAGACGAGCAACGCGCCTCCTGGCCGCAGGTGGCGCGCCGCGAGCGCGAGCTCTGCCTCGTCGTCCTCGACGTGCTCGAGGACGTTGATGTAGAGCACCGCATCGAACGCGCCGCCACCGTCGCTGTAGTCGGCGAGGGTGCCGTGGTGGACCTCGACGCGATCGCTGAGCGCGGCGAACGCCTGGAGCTCAGAGACCATGTTGGCGGCAGGCTCGACCGCCACGATCCGGATGTGGGGGTACTCGTCATGGAGCTTGCGGGTGATCGTCCCGAGTCCAGCCCCCACCTCGAGGATCGAGCCCTGCAGGCAGCCGTCGAACTCCTCGAGGACCCACGCGAAGAACCGGTTCGCGGTCCCGAGTCGTTCGAGGTCGTCGGCGGCACCGAAGTGCTCGTCGGTGAAGGACCGTCCGCCCGGTGCCAGGCGCCGGGCCCGCAGGTGGTCGACCGACGAGCGCAGGCCGCGAAGGTGCGCTGCGAAGTCGGCGGCGTCGGACAGGCGGAGGCCGCCGCCACCGGCCACGGCGGGCCGGTAGATGATCGGGGCCTCCGCGACCCGGAAGCCGTTCGCGACCGCACGAGCGACGAACGCCGTCTGCACGCTGTGGCTGTTGACGGGCATGCCCGTGAAGTCGAACGAGCGTACGACCTCGGTGCGAGCGACGCGAAAGCTCGTCGTCGCATCCCGGATGCCTCGCACGCCGATCAGCACCCGGAAGGTGAGGTTGGCCAGACGGCCAAGCACCCAGCGGCTCACGCTGAGGCCCGGGGTGCCGCTGCCGCGCGTCCAGCGGGAGCCGATGACGACCTGCAGGTCCCGTTCGATGAGCGTGTCGACCAGCCGCGGGATCTCCGTCGGATCGTGCCGTCCGTTCGCGTCGAGCGTCACGACGAGGTCCGCGCGGTCGTCGGCGAGCACGTGCCGGAAGCCCTCGAGCCATGCGCTGCCGGGCTCGCCGCTCACGGGGAGCCGCACGAGGTCGAGGTCGAGGCGGGCGGCGAGCTCCTCGGCGTCCGGACGAGACGGGGAAGCTCGGCCGTCGAGCATCAGCACGTCGAGCACGAGGCCCCGTGCCCGCAGGGCGTACGCGGCGACGGCGAGATCGCGGAGCAGCGCCGGGATGGCCTCCGCGACGTCGAAGACCGGGAGCACCACCGTCGCGACCTGCGGTCGGTCTCGTCCCACGGCGCCCTCTCACACGAATGTCCGCGGATGTCCCGCCCGCGGATTACCGTACGCGAGTGTAGGCGACGGCATGGGGCAGCGGGTGGACGCACAAGACAGGCATTCCGCGGGTGGGTCACGCCCGTGACGGGACGGCTGGACCGGTTTGCCGACTGGCTGGAACGTCAGCTCGCCCGCGGCGGCGACGTCGACGGCCGCTGGATCGCCGCAGCGGCCGTCGGCCTCTACTTCGTCGGGGTCGCGGTGGCGCGCGCGGGCTGGGATGTCGACCTCTGGCGGGCGCTGGGCGTTCCGTCCGCACCCTTCCTCTTCTTCGACACCCACAACCTCACGGCTGCAGGCGAATGCATCCAGCGGGGGCTCGATCCGTTCCTCGAGAACCCCTGCGATGCGCACGACCGGCCGTGGAACTACTCCCGCCTCTGGCTCGGCCTGGCGTGGCTGGGCATGGACGACTCCTGGCGCGTCGCGCTCGGCGTCGGCCACGTGGCGGCGTTCCTCGGCACGGCGTGGTGGCTCGTCGGGCGGCTGACCGCCGGGCAGGGCGTCGTCGTCGCGCTGCTGGCGGTGTCACCGGCCTTCATGCTCGCGGTCGAACGCGGGCAGGCCGACCTGGTCGTGTTCGCGCTGGTCGCGCTGGCCGCCGTCGCCTGGCGGGCGGGAGCGACCGGCCAAGCGGCCCAACCCGCGCCCGTCCTGCTCGCAAGCATGCTCAAGCTCTTCCCGGCTGTGGCACTCGTGGCGGCAGTGCTGTCCCGCCACGCCCGCAGCGCGGTCGCGGCGGTCGTCGCGGGGGTGGTGTTCGTCGGGTGGTTCCTCGCCAACCTGGACGAGATGCAGCTGATCAGCGAACGCGCGCCGCAAGGGCTGGTGTACTCCTACGGAGCGCGCATCCTCGTCGGCCACGTCGCGCGTCGGCTCGTCGACGTCGAGGTAGGTGGCGGCTGGGCCAGGCAGGTCGTCGCCGCGGGCGTGCTGGTGCTCATCGCCGCCGGCGTCGTGCTGTGGGTCCGCCGCAGTGCCGCGTGGCACGCTCCCCCCGGGACCGGCCCCGTGGGGTGGCGGCTGCAGGCGTTCCACCTCGGTGCGCTGATCTACGTGGGCTCGTTCGCCGTCGCGAACAACTGGGACTACCGGCTCATCTTCCTGCTCCTCGTCCTGCCCCAGGTGTTCGCCTGGCTGCGTGACCGGGACGACCCCCGTCGGAGGCTTGCTGCCGTGGCGGTCCCGACAGTCGTCGTGCAGTGCTATCTCGGGGCGGTGCTCGCCTGGGGGACCCTGGAGACGGTCGTCGACTGGGGGCGGCTGCCCACGTGGCGCATCGCCGACGAACTCGTGAGCTGGTTGCTCGCCGGGGTCCTGCTCGCCCTGCTCGTTCCGTCGGTCCGCGCGGCGCTCGTGTGGGTCACCGGTGCGGCACGTACAGGTGGTAGCCGTCGGCCTGACCATCCGGACGGTAGGACCGGCGGATCGCGCTGATCACCTCTGGTCCGAGGTGGTAGCGCGCCCACCAGTCGTCGTTGCCGTCCGCGGCGAGGATGAGCACCACGAGATCGAACTCATGGCTGTCGATGCGTCGCACGAGGTCGTCCAGCGCGTCCGGCTCGAGCGCGCCGAGCCGCGGGAGCATGAACGGATCGGTGATCACCGGCGTGCGTCCCAGCAGGAGCGGCACGGCGGGATCCTCGGCGAGGACCGCCACGTCGTCGTCGACCCGTTGGGCGAGCGTCGGCAGGTGGGACACCGGCTCACGCAAGGCGGCCGGTGCAGCCCTGACATCCGGGCCGACGGTGACGACGAGTGCCGTTGCGACGACATAGGTGACGGCGAGCGCGAGGCCGAGTCCCAGCCACCCGGTGGTGCGCTCGCCCCAGCGCGCAGCGACCGCCGTGCCGGCGAGCACCGCGGTCAGGGCGGTGAGGTCGATGAGCTGGTTCACGCCGACCCCGATGTCGGCGAAGACGGCGAGGAGGAGCGGCCCCTGAAGCACGAGACCCACGTGCAGGGGTGTCCACTCGCGGCGACGAGCGCCGAGGACGAGCGCGGCGACCGCGAGCGGGAGCAGTGCCCACGTCGGCGTGGCCTCGAGGAACAACGCCCGCAGGAGACGGTTGGGAGCGGTGAGGAACGTACCGACGCCGCCCACCCCCGCCGCCGACAGTCCGGTCAGCTGGGTGAGCATCCGACCCTCCGACGCGAGCTGGAACGCGCCGAACAGGGCGAGCGCGGTGCCCGCGAACACACCGACGAAGAGCACAAGGCGCCGGCGGTCGTGCACGACGAGCCACAGGGCGATCGCCGCGACCGCCCACACTGCGGTGAGCTTGCTGCCGAGCGCGAGGGCGGCGAGCAGGCCCGCACCTGCCGCGCCTGCCACGCCACCCGTCGCGGTGACGAGGGCGACGGCGCCGAGCTGCAGGACCGCCGGCACCGCGTCGGCGCGCATGCCGAACCCGGCGCCGAGGCCTGGCTGGGCGACCAGGATGCTGGCGCCGAGCACCGCGCTCACCGGCCACGGGCAACGGGACCTGCGCAGCAGCCACACGACGAGCCCGGCGAGGGCGAGCACGCTCGCGTACCCGAGCAGCCTGCCTGAGGCGACGAGCTCGCCTGTCAGCCCTGCGAGCGCCGCGTGCGCGAGGACGGTCAGCGGCAGGTACCGCGTGCCGCCCGTGACCCCGTCCTCGTAGAGCGGGGGGAAGAGCACCCCGTCCGCGGCGCGCTGCGCGAGCGCCATCCGCACCCCGGCGCCGTGGTCGAGCAGGTAGCCGTCGTCGAGGTGCGCGACGGCGAGCAGTGCCCACGCGGCCAGCGCAGCGCCGGCGACCGCCCACAGCAGCACTGCCACGAGCCGACCCGCCCGCTCCACCTGCTCCTCGCGCGTTCCCACGGCGCACACGTTCGCACATCCACACGCGCTGGTACGACACGCCGGGCACGCCTGCGCCCCGAGGTGCGGTACCGTCACGGCATGAGCGCGCCGCCCCTCGTATCGGTCGTCAGCCCGGTCCACAATGAGGCCGAGGGCATCGTGGAGTTCCACGAACGCACCACGAAGGCGCTGCAGGCCATCGCCCCGCCGATCGACTACGAGATCGTCTTCGTCGACGACGGCAGCACGGACGGCACCCCTGGCCTGCTCCGAGACATCTGCGTGACCGATCCTCGTGCCCGTCTGGTGGCGCTGTCACGCAACTTCGGTCACCAGGCGGCGATCACCGCCGGCGTGGACCATGCCGCCGGCGATGCGGTGGTGGTGATCGACTCCGACCTGCAGGATCCGCCGGAGGTCATCGCCGAGATGGTCGACCGCTGGCGGGAAGGCTGGCACGTCGTCTACGGGCAGCGGCGAGCCCGCGACGGGGAGCCACGCCTGCGGCTGTTCGTCACCAAGGTCTTCTACCGGCTGCTCAACCGGCTGTCGGACACCCCGATGCCCGTCGACACCGGGGACTTCCGGCTCATGGACCGCCAGGTCGTCGAGGTGCTGCGCTCCGAGCTGCGCGAGAGCAACCGCTACCTGCGCGGGCTCGTCACGTGGGCGGGGTTCCGCCAGTGCGCGGTCGAGTACCACCGGGCGGCGCGGCACGCCGGCACGCCGACCTACACGCCGACACGCCTGGTCGGACTCGCCCTCGACGGCATCACGAGCTTCTCGGTGAAGCCGCTGCGCCTCGCGTTCCGGCTCGGCCTGGTCGTCGTGGTGGCCGCGCTCGTGTACGCCGGCTGGATCGTCGTCCAGCGGCTGCTGTGGCCCGAGACCGCCCCGGAGGGCTGGGCCTC
>SKPY01000358.1 GCA_007119305.1 Nitriliruptorales bacterium | reverse complement strand
GTGGCCTTGAGGTAGGCCTCCTTCAACGTCCAACCGCGCACCACCGCCGTCTCGAACGCACGGCCGGTCAGATCCGTGAGGGTGGCCAGCTCGCGCGGCGAAAGGCACAGCTGCGCGATGTTCGCCGCGTCCGGCAGCGGCCTGACGCGTTCGAGGTCGACCCCGACGCGGCGGTCCGCCGCGACCGCGTAGAGCGCCAGCGCTTCGGCGTGGGAGACGTTGAAGTGGAGGGAGGCCAGCCCGTTGCCGTGCGTGACCTCGGGCTTGCCGTTCGGCCCGTAAGCGAATTCGACGGCCGCCGGGTCCGCGCACAGGTATGGAGCGAGCAACCGGCGCAGGATCCCCCTGGCGACGATGAAACGGTGCCGTTCTCGCGCGTACACGAACGCCTCGGCCCGCCTGAGCTCGCCCGGAGACAGCGTGGGCACGAGATCCTCGAGGCACCGGTCGTCGGCGTCGAGGTGCGCCAGCCAGAGGTGGACCTCGCCGGTCGACAGCACGGTCGCGCGCCTCATCTGCCCGCTCGCCCGGCGTGCCGCACGACCCGTGCGAGGGTGGGCCTCATGAGGCGACGGGTTCCGGGTCCGCGAGCAGCGCCTGCAGATGTGCGGCGACAGCAGCTACATGCGGTCGGCGCAGCATGCTGTAGTGGTCGCCGGACGTCGTGCGGTGCAAGACCTCACCGAGCGCGAGCGTCTCCCAGCCGGCGTGCCCGTCGGAGGACGGACCGGCCTCGATGAGGGCGACCCGTCCGGGGAACGGTTGCGGCACGAAGGCGTCCCGCGCCGAGACGGTGGCCGCGAACACCCGCGCCTGCCGGCGCAGCCCCTCGAGGCCGGCGTCAGCCAGGACCAGCCCCGCTGAGCGTGCCCGTTCCAGCAGATACGCCTCCTGCGCGTCACCGTCGAGCGCCCGCAGCTCCTGAAGCGAACCTCGGAACGCCTCGGGGTGGAGACCGAGGCTCTCCGCGAACCCGCGGAGCAGCGCCGCCTCGGCCTGATCCCCGTCGCCACTCCCCGGGGCCGGCGGAGGCGTGTCGAGCACCGCGAGCACGTCGATGGGTTCGTCGTTCGCTTCGAGTTGGCGAGCCATCTCGAAGGCGATCGTGCCTCCCAGGGACCAGCCGCCCAGCAGGTAGGGGCCGGTTGGCTGGACCTCGCGGATCGCGTCGAGGTAGCTGCTTGCCATGTGCTCGATCCGGCGGTGCGCTTCCTCGCCCTCGCGCAGCCCGACGGCTTCGAGACCGTAGACGGGACGCGCTGCACCGAGCGCCCGCGCCAGCTCGACGTAGCAGAAGACCGTGCCACCGGCGGGGTGGACGAAGAACCACGGCGGGTCATCGCCCTGTGTCTGGAGCGCGACGAGTGGGGATCGCGTGTTCGCCGGGTCGCGCAGCAGGCCTGCAAGCCGTTCGATCGTGCGCTCGCTGAGCAGGCTGGAAACCGGCAGTTCGACCCCCAAAACCCGGTTGATCCGGGCGACGAGACGCATGGCCAGCAGCGAATGCCCGCCGAGGTCGAAGAAATCGTCGGCCACCCCGACAGGACGGTCCGGCAACAGACTCTGCCAGAGCTGTTGCAGTTGCCGCTCGATGGTGTCGCGGGGCGCCACGGCTTCCGTGGTCCGCTCGGGTGTTCGCACCTTCGAGATCAGGCGAGCGCGGTCCACCTTCCCACTCGCGGTGCGCGGAAGTTCCGCGCACCGCGTGACCGCAGCCGGGACCATGAAGTCGGGCAGCTGCTCGGCGGCGAAACGCTGCAGATCGGCCTGGTCGGGGCTCGCGTCGTCACCCGGGACGACCGCCGCCACGAGCCGCCGGTCCCCGGACCCGTTGGGGGTCGGCACCACGGCGATCTCGCGCACCCCGGGATGCACGGCGAGCACCGCCTCGATCTCGGTCGGCTCGACGCGGAAGCCGCGGATCTTCACCTGCTCGTCGCGGCGCCCGACGAACTCGATCCTGCCGTCCGGCAGCCAGCGGGCGAGGTCTCCCGTCCGGTAGAGCCGCTCACCCGGTACCTCGTCGAGCGGGTTCGCGATGAAGTGCTCGCGGGTCAGCTCGGGTCGGTTGAGGTAGCCCCGCGCCAGGCCGGCGCCGCCGATGTGCACCTCGCCGATCGCCCCGACGGGCACGGGCTGCCGGTGGGCGTCGAGGAGGTGCACGGTGACGTTGGCGATCGGCCGGCCGATCGGCACGGACGCGCTGTTGGTGTCTCCCTCGCAACGCCCGTGGGTGGCCTCGATGGTCGCCTCCGTCGGGCCGTAGACTTGGTGGAGCTCGGCCGTCAGCCGCGCCGAGAAGCGCTGGACGAGGTCGGCGCGCAGCGGTTCCCCGCCGCAGAACACCCGCCGCAAGGCCCGGAACTCCGCGATCTCCGGCTCGTCGAGCAGCGCCTCCAGGATCGAGGGCACCGCCTGGAAGACGGTGACGTTCTGGCTGGCCATCAGTGTCGCCAGGTGGGACCCGTCGGCGTCTGCGCCCGGCCGGGGGAGGACGAGGCGTGCCCCCGCCGTCAGCGGACCGAAGACCTCCCACACCGACGGATCGAAGGTCAGCGGGGTCCGCTGCAGCACCGCGTCGCTCTCGTCGAGGGGAAAGGCGTGCTGACGCCAGCGCAGGTGGTTGACCACGGCTCGGTGCGGGACGGCCACGGCTTTGGGTCGTCCGGAGGACCCGGACGTGTAGAGGACGTACGCCAGGTCGTCCGGCGTGTGCCGCGTCGCCGGCGGGAGCTCGTCAGCACCTTCCCGCTCCGCGTCACCGTCGGTCACCACGAGCGGTACGGCCAGCTCAGGCAGGCGATCACGGAGGCGATCGAACGTCAGCACGACCGCCACCTCGGCGTCGTCGATCTGGAAACGGAGGCGTCCTGCAGGGTGGGTCGGATCGAGCGGCAGGTAGGCGCCGCCGGCCTTGAGGACGCCGAGGATCGCGATGATCGCCTCCGGTGAGCGCTCCACCAGGGCACCGACGACGCGCTCCGGTCCGACGCCCAGTCGGCGCAGCCGGCGGGCGAGCACGTCGGCGCGTCGGTCGAGCTCCTCGTAGGTGAGCGAGCCCGTCGCCGACGCGACGGCCTGCGCGTGTGGGGTGCGGCGGGCCTGATCCGCCACGAGGTCGTGCAGGCACCGGGGAGCGCCGAGGCAGACCGCCGTGTCGTTCCACTCCACCAGCACCCGGTGACGCTCCGCCCGGCTGAGCAGCGGCAGCTCGGACAACCGCTGGTCGGGGTCACCGGTCGCGCCTTCGAGCAGGTTGCGCAGGTGGCGGAGCAGCTGATCGATGAAGTCTCCGTCGAAGCGACCGGCGTCGTACTGCAGCACGCCACCGATCGAATCCCCGGCGAAGAGCACGAGCGCGAGGTCGGCCACCGCCGCGCCGCCGCCCACATCCACGGGATGCACGTCGAGGTCGACGAACGACGGCTGCGGGAATCGGGCGCTGTTCAGCACGAGCATCGCCTCGAACAGCGGTGTGCGGCCCGTGGAGCGCTGCGGACGCACGGCCTCGACGACGCGGTCGATCGGCACGTCACGGTGCTCGAACGCGTCCACCGTGACCTGCCGTGCACGTCCCAGAAGCTCCCGGAAGGTCGGGTCGCCCGCCAGGTCGCCGCGCAACACGAGCGTGTTCATGAAGCAGCCGACGACCGCGTCCTCCTCCGGGGTGCGGGTCGCGACCGGGGTGCCGATGCAGAGGTCGGTGGCGCCGGTGTAGCGGTGCAGGAGCGTCTGGAACGCGGCGAGCAACGTCATGAACGGCGTGACGCCTTCGTCGCGGCTCGAGCGCTCGAGCGCGGTGGTCAGCTCCGCGCCGAGCTCGAAGCGGCGGTGCCCGCCGCCGGCCTCCGGGTCGGTCTGCCGGCGATCGGGCAGTGGGAGTCCGCCGGGCGCGTCGGCGAGCTGGTCGGTCCAGTAGTCGAGTTGGGTCGCGACCAGGTCGCCGGTGAGCCGCTCGCGCTCGCGGTGGACGTAGTCGACGTAGCGACGCCGTGGCGCCGGCAGGGTGGGCACGCGTCCCGCCGCATAGGTGTCGTAGAGCGCGGCGATCTCGCGTGCGAGCACACCCAGCGACCAGTGGTCGCAGGCGAGGTGGTGCACGACGAGGAGCAGGACGTGTTCGGTGTCGGCGAGCCGGAACAGTGCCGCTCGCAGTAGCGGGCCGTGTGCGAGGTCGAACGGCCGGCCGATCTCCGCGGCCGTTCGCCGCCGCAACTCGAGGTCACGGTCGGCCTCGGGCACGCCGCGCAGATCCTCGACCGGCAGCGACACCGGCCGCGGGGCCGCGAAGAGCTGCACGGGCTCGTCATCGACCTCCTGCAGCACGGCACGCAGGATCTCATGGCGTTCGACGACCGTGGTCAGGCTGCGTTCCATCGCGGCGATGTCGAGCTGGCCGGAGAGGGCGACGGCGCTCGGCACGTTGTAGGTGGGGTCCTCGGGGTCGAGGCGCTGGAGGTACCACAGGCGCCGCTGCTCGTGCGACAGCGGCTCGGCCGCCCGTGAGTCGTCGGCGGTCCCGGTCGGTTCCTCGAGCTCCGAGCTGCCATCGCTTCCGGCGAGCTCGGCCAGGACGGTGCCGGCGAGCTGGCGTGCGCTGGCTCCCTGCAGGACCCCCACGACGGGCAGGCGCACCTCGAAGTCCGCCTTGATGGCGCTGATCAGCTCGACGGCCATCAGCGAGTCGAAGCCCAGCTCGGTCAGCGGCCGATCGGGGTCGATCCGCTCGGGGGTGCTTCCGAGCACGCGCGCGACGTTGTCGAGGAGGTAGGCCTCGAGCAGGGGGCGGCGCTCGGTGGGCGCGGCGTGCAGGATCGCCTCCCGCGTGTCCGGATGACCTCCGTCGCGCCCGCGGTCCGGCCGGGCGCCGGCCGAGGCGAGCGCTTCGAAGCGCGGCGTCGAGGCGAGCACGGGGTTCGCCGCCATGACCGCTGGCCAGTGCATCCGGGCGGCGATGACATGGGCACGGTCGCGGCGCAGCAGGGCCTCGAGCAGGTGGAAGGCCTCGGCCGGCGTGTACGTCCTGAACCCGCCGCGGTGCAGGTAGTCGCCGATGTCCCGGTGGCGGGCGACGTAGCCGACGTCGGCCACGGCGCCCCACCCGACCGCCAGTGCCGGAAGCCCGCGCCCGTGGCGGTGGGCCGCCAGGGCGTCGAGGAACGCGTTCGCCGCCGCGTAGTTGCCCTGCAGCGGATGACCGAGCACCGACGCGATCGACGAGAACAGGACGAAGAGGTCGAGGTCGTCCCCTGCGGTCAGCTGGTGGAGGTTCCAGGCCCCGGCGATCTTCGGCTTCAGCACGGAGCGGAACCGCTCGCTTCCGAGGCGGACGAGTTCGTCGTCGTCGACGACCATGGCGGCGTGGACGACGCCTCGCAGCGGTGGGAGCTCTGCCCGGACCCTGTCGAGCACGCGCGCGACGTCGTCGGTCTCGCCCACGTCACCGCGTTCCACGATGACGCGGGCGGGCGAGTCGAGGAGCGCATCGAGGGCCGCCGGGTCACCCATCGGGATGCCCGACCGGCTCATCAGCACAATGGTGCGGGCGCCCTGCTCCACCAGCCACTGGGCGACGGCCATCCCGAAGCCACCGAGTCCTCCGGTCACGAGGTAGGTGCCGTCCCCGCTGCACAGCGGCTCATCGCGCTCGCCCACGTCGTAGGCGGGCTCGGCGACCGTGAGCACGACCTTGCCGATGTGGCGGGCCTGGGCGATGAGGCGGAAGGCGTCCTCGGCGGCGCCGAGGTCGAACGTGGTGACCGGTAGCGGGACGGCGTGGCCTGCGGCGACCCGATCGATGACGTCGAGGAGCAGGCGCTTGGCCTCGGCCGGGCGGTCGATGGCGTAGCCGATCAGATCCACCGCGGTGTAGACGAGGTTGTTCTGGAACGGCAGCAGGCCGAGTTGGGCGTCCTCGTAGATGTCGCGCTTGCCGAGTTCGATGAACCGGCCGTGGGGCCGGAGCAGCTCGAGGCTGGCCCGCATCGCCTCGGCGGTGAGGGAGTTGAGCACGACATCGACGCCGTCGTCGCCGGTCGCCCGGCGGATGTCGTCGACGAAGGCGAGTGAACGCGAGTCCGAGACCTGCTCCACCCCGAGGGCCTGCAGGTGGTCACGCTTCTCCGGTGTCCCGGCGGTTGCGAACACCTCGGCGCCGACCCGCTGGCAGAACTGGATGGCGGCATGTCCGACCGCGCCGGCGGCCCCGTGGACCAGCACGCGTTCACCGGGGGCGAGACGCGCGACGTGCCCGAGGGCGTACTCGACGGTGACGAACGCCGTGGGGACGGAGGCGGCCTCGGCGAAGGTCAGCCCCGGAGGCTTGGGGGCGACGCGGCTCGCCGGTGTGACCACGCGCGAACCGTGCGCCCCCCAGGCCAGCGCGACCACCTCGGCACCGGGGTGCAGGTCCGTCACTCCCTCCCCGCAGTCGACCACCACGCCGCTGCACTCGATGCCGAGCGCGCCAGGCTCGGGGTAGGCGGCCAGTTCGGCGTCCGGGAGCATCCCGAGGCCCATGAGCACGTCGCGGAAGTTGATCCCGGAGGCGCGCACACGGATGGCGACCTCGCCCGGACCCGGTTCGCGATGTTCGCCTTCACGCAGGGTGAGGCTCGCGAGCGATCCGGGAGCGTCGATCTCCAAGCGGAACGCGTCGGTGTCCGGCGAACGGGAGGTGCGGCGTTGCCGAGCCGCCGGCTCACCCAGTTGCGTGCGCCGCACCCGACGTACGTAGCGGCGAGGACCACGTAGCGCGAGCTCGTCGTCCGCCCGGTCGGCGCGCAGGTTCGCCGCCAGTGCGCCCAGGTCTTCGGGGGATCGCTGCGGTCCGAGGTCGACGAGCCGGCAGCGCAGGTTCCCCTGTTCGTTCATCAGCACGCGGCCGATACCCCACAGCGGCGCCTGACCGACGTTGGGGGCCGCGTCGTGGCCATCGACCGGCTGTGCCCCCGCGGTGACCATCCAGATCGCGGGCGCCTCACCACCGACGCGTTCGAGCGCCTGCGCGAGGGCGAGCACGCTCTCGCAGCCGAGCTGCTGGGCGTCCATGAGCTCCCCCGCGGAGCCCTGGTCCCCGATGTCCAGGCTCCACAGGTGGACGATCCCGTCGGGAGCCTGGTCGGTCGCCTGCAGGTCGGTCAGCAGACGCGCGAGCGCCGGCGCGTCGGCGGGGGGTACCTCGACGGCCTCGTCGGTGCGGCGCTGGTACGCCACACCCGGCGTCGCGAGCGTGCATGCGTCGCCTTCACGGCGCAGCGTCGTCGCCAGCTGTTCGCCGGCCCCGCCCTCGTCGGCGAGCAGGAGCCAGCGGCGCGTCTCGGACGTCCCGGTCGGCGGCGGGCTGACGACCACCGCAGACGGGGTGATCGCCGGCGCCTGCGCGAGCACGAGCGTCTGCAGCCCCCCGCCACCGCGGGCGTGCCCGAAGGGCGTCGTCGCCTGCTCGTGGCCGGTGTCCTCGAACAGTGACCGCCACGGCGCGGCGTCGAGCAGGGGGTCGTCGGCGCGCACCTCGGTGTCGGTGAAGCGCCACCAGCCGTCGAGCAGGCCGAAGACGAGGTTGTACCAGTAGGACCGCCGGCGTAGCTCGAGCACCGCGACGAGCCCGCCCGGCGCGAGGAGCCGCTGCAGGTGGCCGAGGCTCGTGCGCAGGTCGGCGGTGGCGTGCAGGACGTTCGCGGCCACGACGACGTCGTAGGCCTGCGGATCGAACCCCTGGGCTTCGGGATCGCGTTCGAGGTCCAGCACCTCGAAGCGGGTGCCGGGACGGTCGCCGAAGCGCTCACCGGCGGCAGCGACGAAGTGCGCCGAGATGTCGGTGAAGGTGTACTCCGTCGCCGGCGGCAACTTCGGCAGGATGCTGGCCGTAGCGGCGCCGGAGCCGGCCCCCACTTCCAGGACCCGGACAGCCGTCGTGTCGTCCCCGCCGTCGACCGCTGCGGCGACCGCGTCGGCCAGCAGGCGGTGGTAGCCACGGCAGGCCGGGCTCGCGTGGTACATGCGCGACTGCAACTCGAGCGCCTGGCCGGAGAGGAGCACCTCACGTGCGTCGACCTCGCCGCGGAGGACGCCGCCGAGCGCGCTGCCACCGAGGCGGAGCAGGCCCACCTCGGCGGCGAACGCCGGGAGCCGGGCCGCGAGCACATCGAGGTCGTCGCGCAGCGCGGCGACGTCGCGCGCCGGTGGGGCGGTGCCATCCGCCAGCGCGCGGCGCACGGCCGGGAGCAGGGCACCGAACAGCCGTCGGCGTCCCGACACGACGCCGAGCCGGTCGGCGAGCGCATCCGTCGGCGCATCGCGGTCGCGCTCGCCGTCGAAACCGAGTTCCTCGAGTGCGGCCAGCGCGAACCCGATGGAGACGCGGCCGAGCGCGGGGGCGACGTCGTCGTGGTACTGGTCCATCTCCGGCTCGTCCTCGGGACCGGGCCGTGCCTCGAGGGCGTCGCGCACCTCGGCGGCGGGGTGCACCTGCGCCGCCGTCCGCGCGGTGCCGTCCAGCGGGGTGTCCTCCCAGCGCAGCTCGTAGAGGGAGTCTTCGAGGTCGTCGTGCTGCCCGGCACGGCCGGCGTCGAGCATCTTGAGTCGGAGACCGAAGCAGGCGATCGCGACGCGACCATCGTCGTCGAGGAGCGAGACGTCGCCCTCGAGGATCCCGTCGTCGGCGCGCTGCACGGTGACGTGGGTCCAGAACCGCTCGCCGGGGTGGCGGTGGAAGACGACCCGGCGGAGTGCGACGGGGAACAGTGGTGCCGTCGGCGTCGCCGTCTCGCGGCCGGCCGAGGCTGCCGCCACCAGGACCTG
>SKPY01000353.1 GCA_007119305.1 Nitriliruptorales bacterium | reverse complement strand
TACGGGCAGGCCCGGCACGTGTCCATGCCGGTCGTCGTTCCTGAGCTGCGCGACCGCTGTGTGGTCGTGAACGGGGTCGCGAAGACCTACGCGATGACCGGCTGGCGCGTCGGGTGGTCGATCGCGCCGGTGGGGCTCACCAAGGCGCTGGGCAACCTCCAGAGCCACGCGACGTCGAACGTGTCGAACGTGGCGCAGGTCGCCGCGCTGGCTGCGCTGGAAGGCCCGCTCGACGACGTGGCGGTCATGCGCGAGACGTACGAGCGCCGGCGCCGGATGGCGCACGCGGCGCTGGCAGGCATCGACGGAGTCGTGTGCCCCGAACCCGAGGGCGCGTTCTACGTCTTCCCGTCCTTCGAGGGCGTGCTCGGCCGTGACCTCGCCGGGCACCGGGTGGCCACCACCCTTGACCTGTGCGCAGCCCTGCTCGACGCCGCGAAAGTCGCGCTCGTGCCCGGTGAGGGCTTCGGCGCGCCGGGCTACGCGCGCTTGTCGTACGCCCTGTCCGACGACGACCTCGAACGCGGCCTCGACCGCATCGTCACGGCCCTCGCGTGAGCGCTTGCGGCGGCCGCAACCCGCGATGGGAGCCGGATGACGACGCAGCTGCAGCGGTGATCGAGGGGGCGACGTCCCGGGCCATCCACTATCGTGACCTCGTGCAAACCATGGCCCACGCAACCGTCCTGCCCGAGGTGGCGGCAGCCATGGAGGTGCAACTGCGGAGCGGGGCCAGAGGCGTCGGCGCCACCCGCCCGCCCACCACACGAGCGCTGCCGCTGCCCTACAGGACCACGCGACCGAGGAGGAGTACGTGCCATGGCGGCCTTCCGCCTGACCAGCCCGGCGTTCGAGCACGACGGGGACCTGCCGCTGCGCTACACGGCGGACGGCGATGACGTGTCGCCCCCGCTGGTCTGGGAGGACGTGCCAGAAGGGGCGCGCGAGCTCGTGCTCGTGTGCGACGACCCGGACGCCGAAGCGGGCGTGTTCACGCACTGGGTGGTCTACGGGATCGCCCCCGACGAGTCCGGTCTCCCCGAGAACCTGCCGAAAGACGCGCTCGTCGAGGAGCCCATCTCGGTCGTGCAGGGGCTGAACGAGTTCGACGAGGCAGGCTACACGGGCCCGCAGCCCCCCGACGACGCCACCCTGGGACCGCACCGCTACTTCTTCCGCCTGTTCGCCCTCGACAAGGAGCTCGACCTGGCCCCCGGTGTCACGCGTGCCGAGCTGCGCAAGGCCGCGAAGGATCACATCATCGGGCAGGCCGAGCTCGTGGGCATCGCCTGACCACGCACAGCGCGGAGCGGACGCTGCCGCGGCACCGGCCACGGCCACGGGCAAGCGCTGGCGGATCGCTAGACTCCGCACCCGCGCCGACCCTTCAGGAGGAACCGTGTCGATCTCCGCACGCGAGGCCGGCCCCATCACGACGCTCACACTCGACGACGGGAAGGTCAACGCCATGGATCACGCCTTCTTCTCCAACCTGGAGGGGGCGCTCGACGACCTGGCACCCGGCCATGCGGTCGTCATCACCGGCCGGGAGGGGATGCTGTCGGCCGGGCTCAACACCAAGGAGCTCGCCGCGCTCGACGAGGATGGCCTCGTCGACCTGCTCGTCGCGTTCGGCGCCACCATGCTGCGCGTGTGGCTGGAACCCCGCCCCGTCGTGGTGGCAGCCACGGGGCATGCGGTGGCAGGCGGGACGATCCTGGCGCTGTGCGCCGACCATGCGGTCGCCGCAGCCGGGGACTACCGGTGGGGGCTCACGGAGACGACGATTGGCTTCCCGCTGCCCGAGTGGGTCATCGCGATCGCGCGGGGTAGCGTGCGCACCGACCGCCTCGACGACCTGCTGCTACCGGGCGCGCTCGTGACCCCCGACGAGGCGGTGGAGGCGGGGTTCGCCGACGTGGTCGCACCCCCCGCCCAAGTCGTCGAGGTCGCGCAGGCTCGGGCTCAGGCGCTCGCCGGGCTGCCCGGCGCCGCGTACGCGGAGACGAAACGTAGGCTGCGCGGTCGCGCCGCCGAGGCCGCGCGGGAGCGCATGCCCGCGGAAGTGCGCGCGCTCGTCGCCGCACGATGACGGCCCCAGGCGAGCCACCCCGCTGGATGCGGCGCTATCAGGCAGCGCGGGTCTCCTTGCCCGCGTGGGGTCGGTACGCGCCAACGCGCTGCTCCTACACCACCAACGCCTCCGGGGTCTGGCAGCTCATGTCCTGGGACCTCGACTCCGATGCCCACACCCGGCTCACCGACAAACCCACCGGTGTCGCCGGGGGGCGTCCGGTGCCCGACGGCAGCGCGGTCGTGTGGTTCGACGACCGGGCCGGCGACGAGGTCGGCCGGTACGTGACGACCCCGTTCCACGGCGGACCGGCCCAGCCGCTCGTCCCGGAGCTGGCTGACGCGTGGAGCGCTGGGCTCGCCCTGCGCCCCAACCGCCTGGTCGTGGGCACGGCGGACGCGGCCGGCTTCAGCCTGCACGCCCGCGACGAGCACGGGCTGCGCCGGCTCTACCACCACACCCAACCGGCCGGGGTCGGCGGGCTGTCCGAGGACACGAGCCTCCTCGCGATGGCCCACACCGAGCATGGGGATGTGCTCCACCCGACGCTCCGGGTCCTGGACGCCCTCACCGGCGAGGCGGTCGCGGAGCTGTGGGACGGTCCCGGTCACACCACGGCTCCTGCGGGCTGGTCGCCGGTGGCCGGCGATGGACGGCTCGCGGTGCTCACGGACCTGACAGGCAAGATCCGCCCCGAGGTGTGGAACCCCATGACCGGGGACCGCCAGCCCCTCGACCTCCACCTGCCCGGCGAGGTCTGGGTCGCGGACTGGTGGCCCGATGCCTCAGCCCTGCTGCTCGGCCACAACCACCTCGGGCGGACGGCGCTGCTCCGCTACAGCTTGAGCACACACGAGCTCGTCCCCCTCGACCTCGCCGACGGCACGATCCGAGGCGCTCGCCTGCGCGACGACGGCGCGCTGTGGTACGCGTACAACTCGTCGGCGAAGCCGTCCCAGGTGCGGGTGCGCGAGCCCGGCCCGGACGGCTCCTACCCGGCGGAGACCGACCGGGCCCTGCTCGTGCCTCCTGGCGAGCCCGCTCCAGACGGGGTGGCCTACCGCTCGCTGCACTACGACAACGGCGCAGGACAGGCCGTGCACAGCTTCCTCGCGACCCCCGAGGGCTTCGGGCCGTGGCCGCTCGTGGTCGACGTCCACGGCGGCCCGCACGCCCAGACCACGGACAGCTTCGACCCGGAGGTGCAGGCCTGGGTAGACCACGGGTACGCGGTGCTCATGCCGAACTACCGCGGCTCCACCGGGTACGGCAAGTCGTGGGAGGACGCGGTCGAGGGCGACCCCGGTGGGCCCGAGCTCGTCGACGTGCTGGCCGGCCGGGAGCGCATGATCGCTGACAGGGTCGCCGACCCGGACCGGACGCTGGTGTTCGGCGGCTCGTGGGGTGGCTACCTTGTCCTGCTCGCACTGGGCACCCAGCCCGATGCCTGGTCGGCTGGCGTCGCCGTCGTCCCGGTGGCCGACTACATCAGCGCCTACGCGGACGAGGCGCCAGCGTTGCGCGAGTTCGACCGCTCCCTGTTCGGAGGCACGCCCGAGGAGGTGCCCGACCTGTTCCGCGAGCGCTCCCCCATCACCCATGTCAGGCGCGTGCGCGCACCCGTGCTCATCATCACCGGGGCGAACGACACCCGCTGCCCCCAACGGCAGGTCGACAACTACGTCGCCGAGCTCGAACGCCACGGTGTGCCGCACCACTATCACGTGTTCGACGCCGGCCACGGCTCGCTCGACGTCAGCGAGCAGATCAGCCACCAGGCGCTCGCGCTCGACTTCCTCGCCGAACACCTCGGCACCGCGCCCGCGCAACGCTGATGCTGACGCCCGGGTACCGCTGCGCTACGTGAGCGGCTCGCCTCGGGCCGCCACCGCTGCGCTACTTGAGCGGCTCGGTGGGCAGGCGCTGGGCCGGCGAGCCACGTCGCCGGGCAACGGCGAGGAGCGCCGTGACGAGCGCGAACGCCACCAGCGCGAGGGCGACGATCCCCAGCGCCGATGCCTCGAGGGGCGGAGCGAGCAGTCCCCGATCCGCGTCCAGCCACGGCCACAGCGCGCGCAGCGCACCGACCATGAGCCCGACGAGCGCCGCCATCGTGATGTCGTGCCGGCGGGCGAGGAGGGTGTCGAGCAGCCTGGCGAACAACCCGAGGCCGAGCGCCGCCCCAGCGGCGAACACCACGATGTAGACGAGATCGACGCTCCGGACGGCCTCCATCGTGGGCTGGTAGATGCCGAACACCAGCAGCAGGAACGCGCCGCTGACCCCCGGCAGGATCATCGCGCAGATCGCGACCATCGCGCACACGAACACGTACGCGAGCATGGGGTCGGACAGGTCCCGCGCAGGCAGGCCGACGAGGACGAAGGCCAGGAGCGCCGCCGCGCCCGATACCGCGTACATGCGGACGCTGTGTTCGCCGATGCGGCTCCAGGGCAACACGAGTGAGCCGACGATCAGCCCGAAGAACACGGCCCGCATCCCCTCCGGGAAGCGGTCCATGAGCCCCGGGATGATCGCGGCGCCGACGACGATCGCGGTGAGGATCCCGGCAGCCAAAGGGACGACGAGGCCCCAGTCGACCGCGCGCAGACGGGAGCGCGTCCCCGGGAGGTCGGCGCGCAGCAGGGCGACGGGCACGCCGGCGGCGGCGCGGATCGACCGGATGAGGCGTTCGTAGATGCCGACGATGAGCGCAACCGTCCCGCCGCTCACCCCGGGCACGACATCGGCAGCGCCCATGAGGGCGCCGCGGCCGTAGTTCAGGCCGAGCGAGCGGAGCAGGCTGGGTGCGGGCACGCCGTCCCAGCCTACCCGCGAGAGCACCGCACCCCACCGTAGGGTGTCGAACGCCCCGGCGTGCAGGCAGCGGCGAACTGCGACCGTGCGGGGGGTGCCGGTCCTCGGCGAGTGCAAGTCGAGGCCCGCCGCAGGCTGCTACGCGGGCACCGCCGCCGCGCGCGCGCCGGCGAGGTGCGTCGCGGTGGAGCGCAGACGTTGCGTGAGGTCCGGACGGCGCGCGCGCAGACGCCCCGGCGCCGCGCTCAGCGCGAGCGCCCACGGCTCTGTCCGGGCCGGATCGTCGATCAACGCGGCGACGCAGGCTACGCCGTCGCGGAACTGGCCGGATTCCTCGAACACCCCTGGTGGCTGGTGGGCGAGGTCGTCGTCGAGGCTGTCTGGTGCGGTCAGTGTCGCTGTCGTGAAGCGCCGCATGCCCTGGTCGTGGAGGTACGCCCGCCGGATGGCGGGGGGCAGGGTCGACAGCAGGGCCTTGCCGAGCGCAGTGGCGTGCGCCGCCTCGTCGAAGCCCACGACGAGGTCGTCGAGGGGGGGTGAGCCCGGCGCCTCCGCGACGCTCACGACCGTCACACGACCCTCGACGAAGCGGGCGAGGTAGGCGCTGTGGCCGGTGGTCACGGCCAGCGTGCGCAGCGCGGCGCGGGCCGACCGGGGGGTGTCCAGCGTCGTCACCAGATCACGGAAGCGGTCGGCGATCTCGAGTCCGAGCCGGTAGCGCCCCTGCTCGTCCCTTGTGAGGTAGCCCTCGTAGCACAGCGTCCGCAGCAGGTGATACGTGGTGGACAGGTGCAGGCCGCACAACCGCGCCACCCGCTTCGCGCTCACCGGGCCACCGTCCCCGCCGACCGCCTCGAGGATGCGCAACGCGCGGGACACGCTGCGCACGCGGTCCGACGGCGCCGCGGGGGCGCAATCCGAACCCACCTGCATGGCCTGCCTCCTCGCTGTTCACCATATGAAAACCGCGCCCTTGTGAGAACCCCCCAGGTGCCAGAGGCTGCCGGCACACGCCGGCAAGGAGTTCAGGGATGGCTGACCGGCACACCGCAATCGTGGACGCGCTGCGCACCGTCGCGGACCCGTGCTGCGCCGAGCGAGGCATCTCCGTCGTCGACATGGGCCTGGTGCGCGACGTCGTGATCAGCGCTGACGATGCGCGCATCGAGCTGGTCCTCACGAGCGGCTGGTGCCCGTTCGTCGTGGACCTCCTCGCACAGGTCAAGACCGCGGTGGAGCAGGTGCCCGAGGTCGGCGACGCTGCCGTCGAGATCGTCTGGGACGAGCCGTGGACCGCCGACCGGCTCTCGGAGGACGCACGGCGCAAGCTGCGCTTCCTGCCCCCGCCCGCAGCCGTGGATGACCGTGACGGTTTCGTCGCCGCCCGCACCCCCAAGGAGTGAGATCGATGCACAACGACGCGTTCGTGTTCGACTGCGTGGCCCACGTGTTCAACTTTGACAAGAAGAACGCCCTCGGTCCGGGTGGGGAGTCGTTCATCGACCACCTGTACGCGTTCCACGCCACCTTGACGCCCGACGGGGAGACGGTACTGCCGCCTGAGGAGTACATGCGCCAGTGGAGCCCGGAGGAGATCAAGCGGATGGTCTTCGACGAGTCGGACACCGACATGCTCATCGCCCAGCCGCTGCCGCTCACGGACCTGTTCGTCGACGGCCTCTCTCCGTGGGAGGAGTGCGCGAGGCTCGCGGACCTCGACCGCGAACGGATCGTGTTCTGGGGCTCGGTCAACCCCATGGAGGGACGCCGCGCGCTCGACCTCATGGAGGTGCAGGTCAAGGAGTTCGGCGCCAGGGCGTTCAAGTTCTACAACACCCGCTACGACTACGGGGCGCCGCTCGACTGGCGCATGGACGACCCGCAGATCGCCTTCCCGGTCTTCGAGAAGGCGCAGGAGCTCGGGGTCAACCTGATCGGCGTCCACAAGGGCGTGCCCCTCGGCCCGCAGCCGATCGAGCACACCCAGACCTGGGACATGGACGGCGCTGCGGCGAACTTCCCAGACCTGAACTTCGTGATCTTCCACGTCGGGCTGCCGTTCATCGACGAGGTGTGCTGGCAGCTGATCCGCCACCCCAACCTCTACGCCTCCATCGCCGCTACGCTCAACTTCGTCGTCCGCGCGCCGCGCCAGTTCGCGGAGAACCTCGGCAAGCTGCTGTTCTGGTGCGGCGAGGACAAGATCATCTACGGCTCCGAGTGCCCGATCTTCCACCCCCAGTGGGCGCTCAAAGCGTTCTGGGAGTTCGCGCTGCCGCAGGATCTCGTCGAGGGCTACGGCTACCCCCAGCTGACGGAGCAGGCCAAGCGCAAGATCCTCGGCGAGAACCTGCTCCGGCTGCACGGGTTCGACCCGGAGGAGAAGCGCACGCAGCTCGCGGGCTGATCCATCCGGAACGGACTGAGCCCCCATCCCCTGCGACGCGCTCTAGTCCCGGCGTCGGCGCGGGGGCGACGTCACGCACTGCCCTGCGCGCGGCCGAGACGCCGCTGCACCGGGTGCTCGAGACCGGCTCAGGCTGACTGCTCCACGGCCGGTTCGGCCTCGCCCCGGTTGGGATGAGGGCTGCGCGGCACCTCGGCGCCGGTCACACCGTACAGGTGACAGGCCGTGACGTGGGTGTCCCCCACGGCCTGCAGCGCCGGGTCCACGGTCGCGCAGGGCTCGAAGACCTCCGGACAGCGGGTCCGGAAGTTGCAGCCGCTCGGTGGATCCAGGGGGCTGGGCAGATCGCCCTCGAGCAGGATCCGCTTGCGCTCGCGCTCCCGGCGCGGGTCCGGGGTCGGCACGGCCGACAGCAGCGCCTGCGTGTAGGGGTGCTTCGGCTCGGCGTAGAGAGCGGTGCGGTCGGCGATCTCGACGATGCGGCCGAGGTACATCACCGCCACACGGTCGGAGACGTGCTGCACCGCCGACAGGTCATGAGCGATGAACAGGAAGGTGAGGCCGAGCTCTGCCTGCAGGCGCTCCATGAGGTTCAGGACCTGCGCCTGGATCGAGACGTCGAGCGAGGCGATCGGCTCGTCGCACACGATGAAGTCCGGCTCGCAGGCAAGCGCCCGCGCGATGCCCACTCGCTGGCGCTGCCCGCCGGAGAACTCGTGCGGGTAGCGGTTGCGGTAGTCGGGACTCAGCCCGACGAGCTCCAGCAGCTCCCCCACCCGTCCGCGCCGCGCGGTCTTGCCCTGGTGCAGGCCATGGATCTCGAGCGGCTCGGCAACCGATGCGCCGATCGGTCGCCGGGGATTCAGGCTCGCGTGCGGATCCTGGAAGATCATCGCCATGCGCCGCCGCAGGCCACGCAGGTCCCCCCGCCGCAGCTCGGTCACGTCCGTGCCGTCGAACCACACCCGGCCGCCGTTCGGCTCGACCAGCCGCAGGAGCGCGAGCCCGGTCGTGGACTTGCCGCAGCCCGACTCCCCCACGAGGCCGAGGGTCTCGCCCCGGCGGACGTCGAAGGACACGCCGTCGACCGCCTTCACCTGCTCACCCCTCCGGCGCAGGAGCCCGCCGCCGGTCGGGAACCACACCTGGAGGTCGCTGACCGACAGGAGCACCTCAGCGCGGTCGGCCGCTGCCGGGGCCTGCGTCGGCTGCGCGCCCGCGGTCACGAGGCGACTCCTGCGGCGCCCGAGGGGACCTCGTAGAAGCAGCGCACCCGGTGGGCGGGAGCGACCTCACGCAGCTCTGGCCGCTCCTGCTCGCAGCGGGGGTCGAGTCGGTGGGGGCAGCGGGGGTAGAACAGGCAGCCGGCCGGCAGGCGGCGGGGGTCGGGTGGCAGCCCGGGGATGGCGACGAGCTCGTCGGGGCGCTCGGCGCCGAGCACCGGCAGCGAGCCGAGCAGCCCCTGCGTGTAGGGGTGCCGAGGCTCTGCGTACAGCTCGTCGACCGGTGCGT
>SKPY01000416.1 GCA_007119305.1 Nitriliruptorales bacterium | reverse complement strand
CGTCCTTGTCCACCCGCACGTCCGCCTCGTACTCCCCGGCCTTCTTGGCGAACAGCGCCGCGGGCCGGGCGTGCAGGCCGACGTCGTTGCGGATGGTGACGGTCTGCTCGGCCATGTCGGGGCGTCCCTTCCGCTGCCTCAGTGCGTGGGGGTGATCTTGCGCAGGCCTTCCGGCCGGTCCGGGTCGAGACCGCGGTGCACGGCGAGCGCGTGCGCCAGCTGCTGGCCGCGCACGGCCACGGGGAACGGTGCGAGCGGCTCCGGCACCACCTCGGGCAGCGGCACCTCCCCGCCGGGAGCGACGCGCAGCACGCGGGCCCCACGCTCACCGAGCAGTGCCACGAGCTCGGTGAGGTCGTTCCAGGCCGGGCCAGGCACCGCGAGCGCGACCACGGGGAAGTCCTGTTCGATGACTGCGATGGGGCCGTGGCGCAGGTCGGCCGACGAGTAGCCCTGGGCGAGCACGGACGCCGTCTCCTTGAGCTTCAGCGCGGTCTCGAGGGCGGAGGCGTACAGGTAGCCGCGGCCGACGACGACGAGCCCGGGGGCGTCGCCGATGGCGGCGGCCGCCGACACAGCGGGCTCGGCGTCATCGAGCGCCTGTTGCACAGCCACCGGCACCGCATCCCAGTCGGTGGTCTGCCAGGGCGGGGAGCCGACCGCCTCCGCGAGGAACCCGAAGGCGGCCAGCTGCGCGGTGAACGTCTTCGTCGCCGGCACGGCCCGCTCCACGCCGGCGTCGAGCGCGACGACCGCCGCGGCGGCCGCGGCCAGCGGTGAGGCCGGGTCGTTCGTGATCGCGACCCCCGTGGCGCCGTGCTCCTGCGCCCGCTCCAGCACGGCCACGATCTCCGGCGTGCGCCCCGACTGGCTCGTCGCCACCGCGAGCCAGCCGTCGTAGTGCGCCGGCGCTGCGTAGAGGGTGTGCAGGCTCGGGGCCGCGTGCGCGACGGGCAGCCCGCAGGCGGCTTCGAGCACGTAGCGGCCGTACACCGCGGCGTGGTCCGACGACCCGCGCGCGATCAGGACGATGCCCCGCAACGGCTCGGGGAGCACGTCGCGCACGGCCTCGACGATCGCCGCGCGGCGCTCGAGCAGGGCCTCGAGGACCGCGGGCTGCTCCGCCATCTCGCTGGCCATGAGCAGGCCCTGCGTGGCGGCGGATCCGCCGGCAGCCACGCTCAAGCACCCACGCGGCACGGTGGCTTGCGTACTACCTGGCCCACGGCGCTCACCCTAGTGGTCTAGGCCTTTTGGGTCAACGCGGCGGGGAGCAGTCCGTGCACTGGCGTCGACTCGACCCGGATGGCGCGCGGATCTGCCGCTCGACCGCGGCGAGGACGTCATCGTCACCCGCAACGGCATCCCCGTGGGGGAGCTCCGACCCGTGCGGCGCCGATTTGTCGCTCGCGCAGTGCTCCTCGAGGCGTTCCGGAGCGCGGCGCCCATCGATCCGGCGCGGTTCCGAACCGACGTGGACGCGATCCTCGACCAACACGTCGAGCCGCACGCATGACCACTCCCGAACCCCAGCCCGCCGAGATCGAACGCGGTTTGCTCGACACCTCGGTGGTCATCGGTCTCGAGGAGATCGAACCGGAGCGTCTCCCACGCGAAGCCGCCGTGACAGCCTTGACGCTCGCGGAGCTCGCAGCCGGTCCACATGCCACCGATGACGCAGCCGAGCGCGCCCGCCGCCAGGACCGGCTCCAACGGGCCGAGGCCGCTTTCGCTGCTCTGCCGTTCGATGACCAGGCAGCCCATGTCTACGGACGCATCTACGCCGCAACGCGAGCAAGCGCACGCAAGCCACGTGGCGCCCGGGCCAGCGACCTTCTCATCGCCGCGGTTGCCCTCACCAACGACCTTCCGCTCTTCACGCGCAACGCCGCCGACTTCCAGCACCTCGACGACACCGGCCTCCAGGTGCACCCCATCTGACAGGACGGCCACCACGGCGCCCGATCCACGGTCACCGGGCTCACGTGGTGCGCTGTCCGGCGTGCCGGTTCCTGGGACACAGCCCAGCCAGCGCCCTGGACAGCTACCAGTCGTTGCACACAGTCGCAGCGCCCCAGCCACTAGCATGGCGGCGCCCCTCTTGCGACCGCGACCCCCAGCCGATGGACCAGACCGCAGTGACCAGCAGGCCCGCCGCCAAACCCCGCCGACCGCGCAGGGAGGCCACTTGACCACGCTGCGCGGGGTCGCGGCCTCTCCCGGCGTCGGGGTCGGCCCGGCGTGGGTGTGGACCCGGGCCGAGCTCGACCTCGATGCCGAGCCCGTGACGGACCCCGACACCGCGGTGACACGCCTGCGCGAGGGGATGGACGCCGTCGCGGCGGACCTCGAAGCCCGCGCGGCCGCCGCGTCGGGCGAGGCGACGGATGTGCTCGAGGCGCAGGCGGCCATGGCGCTCGATCCCGAGCTCGCCGAGGCGGCGGCCGCCGCGGTCCATACCGGGAGCGGACCTGCGCGGGCGGTCGTCGAGGCCGGCGAGACCTACGCGACGGCCCTGGAGGCCAGCGACAACGCCTACCTCGCGGCACGGGCCGCGGACGTGCGCGATGTCTGCCAGCGCATCGCCCGCAGGCTGCTCGGCCTCGAGGAGACACAGCAGGCGCCTGACCACCCGGCGGTCATCGTCGCCCGGGACCTCGCGCCGGCCGACACCGCGGGGCTCGACCCCACGCAGGTCCGGGCGCTCGTGACCGAGGAGGGCAGCCGCACCAGCCACACCGCCATCCTCGCCCGCGAGCTCGGAGTCCCCGCCGTCGTCGCCGTCGAGGGACTGCTCGCCGCCGTCGCTGATGCGACCGTGGGCGTCGACGGGGACGAGGGTGTCGTCTACGTCGGGGCGGAGGCGGTGGAGCAGGCGGGGCTGGCCGCCCACGTCGAGGCGCAGGCGGCGCGCCGCGCCGCCCTGCGCGAGCAGGCCGGCTCAGGTCCGGCGGCGACGGCGGACGGGCACCGTGTCGAAGTCGCCGCCAACGTCGCCGGCGCCGCCGAGCTGCGCGCGGCGCTCGGCGAGGGCGCCGAGGGGGTCGGGCTGCTGCGCACGGAGTTCGTCTACGTCGACCGCCGGCACCCGCCGAGCGAGGACGAGCAGGCGGCGCTGTTCGAGGAGCTGGCGGCGCTGTGCGGGCGCGGGCGGGTGGTGGTGCGGACCTTCGACTTCGGGGCGGACAAGCCGATCCCCTTCCTGGACATGCAGTCAGGACCGAACCCGGCGCTCGGGGTCCGGGGGATCCGCCTGGCGCGGCAACATCCTGAGCTGCTCGACACCCAGCTGCGGGCGGTGGTGCGCGCAGCTCGAGCAGCCCCGGCATCTGCCGAACCTTCGGGTGCGACGGACCGGCGGCTCGCCGTCATGGCGCCGATGGTGGCCAGCGTGGAGGAGGCCGACTGGTTCATCGAGCGGGCCGAGGCCGCCGGCGCGCGTGCGGCGGGCCTCGAGGTCGGGGTGATGCTCGAGGTGCCGGCTGCGGTGCTGGTGGCGGGCGACCTCGCCGAACGCTGCGACTTCCTGTCGATCGGCACGAACGACCTCACCCAGTACCTGCACGCCGCCGACCGTCAGGAGGGCCGGCTCGCCGCGCTGCAGGACCCGTTCGCGCCGGCCGTGCTGCGCGCCGTCGCCCAGGTGTGCGCTGCGGCGCAGCCCCACCGGACCTGGGTCGGGGTGTGCGGCGAATCCGCCGGCGACCCGGGATGGGCGCTGCTCGCCGTCGGCCTCGGCGTGACCGAGCTGTCGATGGGCACCGGGGCGCTGCTCGAGGTGCGCGCCGCACTGCGCACGCACGCGCTCGCCGAGTGCCAGCACGCGGCCGCGAGGGCGCTCGAGGCCACCACCACCGCGGAGGTCCGCACCATCGCGGAGACCCTGCTCGGCTGACCATCCTGGGCCGGCGGACGGGTGTCAGGCGGCGCCGCGCACGACGCCGTCCACGAGCGTGCGGACGACACGGAGGTCGTCGTCGAGGACCACGATGTCGGCCGGCGTGCCGGGCCGCAGGGTGCCGAGCTCGGGGCGCCCGACCAGGCCCGCGGGCACGCGGGTGGCGGCCTCGACCGCCTCCACGATCGGGATACCGAGGTCGACGAGGTTGCGCACGGCCACGTCCATCGTGAGCACGCTGCCGGCCAGGGTGCCGTCGGCCAGGCGGACCGCACCGTCGGCGACCTCGACCTCGCGGTCACCCAGGCGGTAGGTGCCGGACGGCAGACCGGCTGCCTCGATCGCGTCGGTGACGAGCGCGAAGCGGCCGCGGGCGGCGGAGAACGCCGCCAAGGTGGTTTCCCGCGCGAGGTGGATCCCGTCGACGATGGCCTGGACGACGACGTCACGGCGGGTCAGCGCCACCCCGGCGACGCCGGGATCCCTGGCGCGCCAGCGCCGCTGGGCGTTGTGGAGGTGTGTGACGGCCCGCGCCCCACGGTCGAACGCCGCGTGGGCCGTCTCGGCACCGGCGTCGCAGTGGCCGAGAGCGACGGTGATCCCCTGCCGCACCAGGTGGCTCACGAGCTCCAGGGCTCCGGGCTGCTCCGGCGCGAGCGTCATGTAGGTCACCGGCCCGCCAGCGCACAGACGCTCCGCGAGCGCATGGTCCGGCGGGATGATGTGCGCAGGGTCGTGGGCACCGGGGAAGGCCGGCGACAGGAACGGCCCTTCGAGATGGACGCCGAGCAGCCGCGGGGCGGGCACGCTGCGCTGCGCCGCGGCCGCCGCGGCCAGTGCGCTGCGGTACGTGGACTCGGGCGAGCAGATGAAGGTCGGCTGGTAGGCGGTCACCCCGGTGGTGAGCAGGGCGTCGGCGGCCCTGCCGTAGCCGTCGGCTCCGGGGTCGAGGAAGTCGACGCCGGCGAAGCCGTTGACCTGGAGGTCGACGAAGCCGGGGACTGCGAGGCCGTGCCCGCCGGAGACAGGAACCCCGACCTGGTGCACACGCCCGCCGTCCAGCGCCACGTCGCCGGCCACGAGCTCCCCATCGACGAGGGCCGCGCCGACCCCGAGCTGCTCCATGCTGTGGCCTTCCCGAGCGGTGCCCACTGCCGAACATTGGACCATACCACTGTGCTCGTCAGGCTCTGGCCGGGGGCGCGGTCTCGTGTCGCCCCCGCGGCACGCTCCCCACGCAGCGGTCGACGTGCGCGCCGCGGGCGCCTACGGTGGAGGTCTGCCATCTACCCGAGAGGGCTCCACCATGCTCCAGGTATCCGACGCGGCTGCCGCCGCACTCGAACAAGCTCGCACCGCCCAGGACCTCCCCGAGACGTTCGGGGTACGGGTCTTCGGCGAGACGAGCCCGTCTGGCGAGGTCGAGGTCTCCCTCGCGTTCGCCGACGAGCCGCAGGAGGGTGATGCGGTCACCGAGCAGGCCGGGACGTCGGTCTACATCGCACCGGAGATCGCCGAGCCGCTCGCGGACGCCGAGATCGACATCGAGCAGACCCCCGACGGTCCCGGGCTGGTCATCAAGCCGCAGGACGGCTGACCGTCAGCCTCCGACCGGCTCCATGCCGAAGTCGGCGTAGGTGAACAGCGGCTCGTAGGGCACGCCTTGCCCGGCGAAGAAGGGCCGGGCGGTGGTGCCCCGGTCCACGAGCGTCGTCGCGAACACGACCTCCGCACCGAGGTCGCGCACGATGCCGTAGGCCTTCTTGATGCTCCCGCCGGTGCTGACCACGTCGTCGACGAGCAGCACCCGGACCCCGCTTCCGAGGGCGGTGCCCTCGATCTGCTGAGCCGTGCCGCGCCCTTTGGGCTCCTTGCGCACGACGAACCAGCGCCGGTCGCCGAGCAACGCGACCCCGTGGGCGAACTGATCGGCGCCCATCGTCAGTCCGCCGACCGCGTCGAAGTCGACGCCGCGGTCGTCGAGCAGCGTGAGGATGGTCTGGCACGCCAGGGCGAGGTCCGCGCCGGCGGCCAGGGCGCGCTTGCCGTCCACGAAGTGGCGGCTCCACGCCCCCGAAGCAAGCTGCACCGGTTCGGGCAGCTCGCGGTAGCCCTTGGCCCGGATGACGTCGAACAGCTCCTTGCGCAGCGTCTCGGCAGCCTCGCGCCGGCCCAGGTAGCTCGGCACGGGCGCGGCAGCGTCAGCGGGCATGGCACCCCACACGTCGTCGGGCCACGGGGACCCCTCCAGCGTACGCGACGGGTCCGCTTCCCCGCCCATGGGACAACCGGCCACCGGACAAGGCGCCACAGCTCACGCAGGCGCCTGCGGCAATGGCGACCCGGGCCGGCAGCAGCCGCCCGCGGCCTGAGCCCGGCGCCTCGGCGGGCCGGCAACGCGCGGGGGCCGCACCGCCGTGCGAGGATCAGCGCGTCCTGAACCGCCGACGCACCAAGGGAGCGTGCATGCACGGGCTGGTGCTGGCGGGCGTGCGGCGGATCGAGCACCGCACCGACCTGCCCGACCCGACGATCGTGGAGGCCACCGACGCCATCGTGGCCGTCAGCCGCGCCGGCCTGTGCGGGTCGGACCTGCACCCGTTCGAGGGCCGCGAAGCGGTCCGCTTCGGCGTGGTGGCCGGGCACGAGGCCGTCGGGGAGGTGGTCGCCGCCGGCGCCGAGGTGCGGCGGGTGCGCGCGGGCGACCGGGTGCTCGTGCCGTTCACAACCTCCTGCGGGACGTGTCCCGAGTGCCGCCGGTCGTTGACCGCGCGCTGCCGGCGCGGGGCGCTGTTCGGGTACGGCCCGGCCGACGAGCCCGAGGTCCCAGCCCTCGGGGGCGGCCAGGCGGAGCTCGTCCGCGTGCCGCTGGCAGACGGGACGCTCGTGCCGGCCCCGCAAGGACTCACCGACGTCGAGGCGCTGCTGCTGACCGACAACCTGCCCACGGGCTGGTACGCCGCGGAGCGGGCCGCGATCACCCCCGGAGACCCGGTCGCCGTCGTCGGCCTCGGCGCTGTCGGTCTGTGTGCGGTCGTCGCTGCCGGTCACATGGGGGCGGGCACCATCCTTGCCGTCGACCCGGTGGACGGTCGCCGGGCACGCGCCGCCGGGCTCGGCGCGGCGACTGCGCATCCCGACGCGGCGTGCGCCGCCGCGCACGACCTCCTTGCGGGCGGAGCAGCGGCGGTGATCGAGTCCGCCGGCACGCCCGCCGCCCAGCGTCTCGCCAGCAGGCTGGCACGTCCCGGGGCGACGCTGTCCATGATCGCGGTCCAGACGGGGCAGCGCTTCGGGTTCACCCCGGTCGAGGCCTACGACGCGAACCTCACCGTCCGCGTCGGGCGTGCTCCGGTGCGCTCGCTGCTCGACCGCCTGCTGCCCCTCGTCACCAGCGGGCGCCTGGCCGTGCCGAGCGCGGCGGTCGTCACCCACCCCGCCGTACCCCTGGCCGACGGCCCCGCGACCTACGCCCACTTTGCCGCGCGCGAGCCCGGCATGGTCAAGGCCGTGTTCGCCCCGAGCCGGTAGGGGCACGCCCGCGCGGCAACCTCCAGCACCCGACGCGGCAGGGCCGCCCTCAGGGCGGTGAGGGGGGAGGCGCGAGGCGGCGTTCGAGCCGCAGCACGGCCCACAGCGCGAGCGCGAGCCACAGCGGGCCCGCCACGAACTGCCAGCTGATCTGGTCCACCGCCCCGGGGCCCGGCAGCGCCGCGGCGAGCAGGTCCGCGACGACCGGCAGGCCGACCCGCCAGGCGCTCGCGGCACGCGTGCGGGGCGTGAGCAGCACGAGGAGCTGAAGGCCGAGACCGACCCCCATGATCGGCGGGCGCAGCCCCTGCGGGACGAGCCCTGCGGCAGCCGCGAGCACCCCGATCACCCCCGTCAGGAGGAACCCGGCCATGAAGGCCGCCGCGGCGGTCACCCCCCGCGCGCGGTCCGCTCCGAGCCGCTGCGCGACGCTGGCCGACCCGCCGGTGACCCAGCCGCTCCACCACAGCAGCACCACGAAGGCGAGTGCGGCGTCACTCGGGCGGGGCTCGCCCCCGATCTGGATGCGGACCACGACGACCAGGATCGGCACCGCCAGGGCGAGCAGGTGCGACGCGCCGAGGAGCAGGAAGGCGAACCCCGGCAGCAGGGTGCGTGTACCCGCGCCGACGGGTTCGTCGCCGTTGCGACCTGCAGGCTCGCTCATGGCGCCAATCATCCACCGTCGGCGGGGGCGCGCAATCCGGGCAGCCCAGGTGCTGGCGCACGCAGCCACCGTCGACGGGGACGTGCAATCCGGCCGGCCAGGTGCTGCAACCGGCCCCCCGGGCGGACACAGCATGCGCTACCGTCGCGGCGTCGGTGCTGGCCAGGGCGCAACGTCCGCGACGGGCAGGGCCGATCGACCCTGAGGACGGCTTGCCCCTCGCCCGAGCATGGGGCGGCGTCCGGGGGAGCTGCCACGAAAGGGCCGCCGTTGCACGCCGCCGACCGCTCACCGCACGAGCACCGCTGGGACGACACGTTCCGGGCGGTGTTCGAGCGTTCCCTCGACGCGCTCCTGCTGGCCGACGACGACGGCCGCTACCTGGACGCCAACCCGGCCGCCACCCGGCTGCTGGGCCGCTCGCGGAACGACCTGCTCGGCGCCTCGATCGCCGACGTGTCCGCGGGGGACGTCGCCGCGGCGGAGCTGTGGCGCGAGTTCCTGGCCGCAGGCGAGCTCGCCGGCGCCTACACCATCCGGCGCCCGGACGGCACGACCGTCGAGGTCGAGTACCGCGCCACCGCGAACGTGCGGCCGGGAGTGCACCTGTCGGCGATGCGCGACGTCACGCCCCTGCGCCGGGCGGAGCGGGCGCTGCGTGAGGCCGAGGAGGAGGCACGCCAGCTGCTCGAGAGCGTGAGCGACGGCTTCACCGCACTCGACAGGAGCTGGCGCTTCACCTACGTGAACAAAGCAGCCGAGGCCCATCTCGGCCGGCCTCGTGACGAGCT
>SKPY01000011.1 GCA_007119305.1 Nitriliruptorales bacterium | reverse complement strand
GCTCGTTCCCGCCCGGTTGCCCGTGCGACGATCTCGACCACGGGTTCCTGGCGCGCCAGTTCAAGCTGTCGGGCGGATCGATCCGCAATGCCGCGCTCGGCGCGGCGTTCCTCGCCGCCGAGCGCGGCGACGCGGTGTGCATGGACCTGGTGATGCTGGCGCTCAAGCGTGAGTTCCAGAAGCTGGGCCGCCTGCGCACCGCGGACGAGTTCGAGCGCTACTTCGACCTGGTGACGAGCTGAGGAGGGGGCATGCTGCACCTGCTGGACGAGACGCTCGAGGCCTTCCTGCGCGCGGAGGTGCCGCTGCCCGGACGCGACGTCGATGTCGCCTTCGAGGCCCCGGACCGCGACTGGGGCGCGGGCGTGACAAAACCGACGGTCAATCTGTTCCTGTGGGACGTCCGACGCAACCTCGAAGACCGCGAGCACGGCGTCGAGATGGTCGAGGAGAACGGCCAGCGGCTCCGCCGTCAGCCGCTGCCGCGGGTGGACTGCCGCTACCTCGTGACGGCCTGGACCACCGAGACCCGGGACGAGCACGCGCTGCTCGGCTCGGTGCTGGAGACGCTCCTGCAGCACCGTGAGATCAACCCCGAGCATCTGCAGGGCGCGTACGCGCCCGTGCGGCCACTGCCGTCGCTGGCGGTGGCTGCCGCCGACGGCCGCGACCAGTCGGACTTCTGGTCGGCGCTCGGTGGCCAGCTCAAGCCCGGGCTCGACGTGCTCGTGACCGCGACGGTCGACACGGGGGCGCTCGCCGCAGCGGGTCCTCCGGTGGAGCGCTACGACATCGTGCTGGCAGGCGTTGGCGACGCGGATCAACACAGTCGCCGGGGCCTCGTCGCGGGCCGGGCCAGAGACGACGAGGCCGAGGGCACCCCCGTGCGCACGCCCAGGGGTAGCGGCACGGTGTCGAACGAGGGGGCGTTCCTCGTGCCCGCCGAGCCCGGCGACGAGGTCGTGGTCGAGGGCGACAAACCGCGTCGGAGGAAGGTGCCGGCAAAGGGTCACATCAAGGAACGCGGTCGATGAGCGCCTCGGTCCAGTGTCCCCGCTGCTCGGAGCCGTCGCGGGCCAGCGCCCGCTTCTGCGGCGCTTGCGGGGCGCCGCTGCACAAAGGCGCCGCCACGGCGTCGGCCGAGCGGCCGCGGCAGGGCACGGCCCCGTCCCCGACGCGCTCCACCGACGCCGCTGACGCGGTCTTCCGGGTCTCGGTCGAGCCCCGGGAGCTGACCGTCGCCCCCGGCGGGGAGCCGCAGGAGGTGCACGTGCGCGTCTACAACCTGTCGGACGTGATCGAGGAGTTCGAGATCGCGCTCCTGGTCGACGACTCGGGACTCGCGCCGACCTCCCAGACCCTGCGCCTGCTACCGAACTCCGACGACACGACCGCGCTGGCGATCGGGTTCCCCGCTCGGCAGCTGGTGCCTGCGGGCCCGCGCACCGTCGCGCTGGACATCCGCGCCGTTGGTGTGCACCACGTCGCCAGGCGTCAGTGGCTGCGGGTGCACGTACCAGCCACCGAGGCGCAGCTGACCGCCGAGCTCAGCCCTGACGTCGTGCGCGGCAGCCAGGCCCACCGGGTGCGGCTCACCGTCGCCAATCCGAGCAATGTGCCGCTGCGGGTGCGCTTGCGGGGCCGCGACCCCGAGGAGGCGCTGCGGTTCCGGTTCCACCCCCCGACGCTCGACCTGCCGCCTGGGGGTTCGGCGACCGGATGGGTGCAGGTGTCCGCGCCGCAGCGGCCGTGGACGGGCGGTGAGAAAGCGCGGCCGTTCACGGTCGAGGTGGGCGACGGTCAGTCCACCGCCTCCGCCGCGGGGACGCTGCTGCAGCAGCCGGTGCTCACCGAGGCCCGCCGGACCGCGCTGCGGATCACGTTGACGGTGGCCGGGAGCCTCGCCCTCATCGCAGGGGCGTTTCTCACCTGGACCACCGAGCCGTTTGCCCGCACGGGCATGCAGTGGACGGTCCCCGACCACGTCGACCTGGTGTTCCGCGGCCAGGTGCCGCTGCGGCCACCGGCTGACTTCGTCCCCGACGCTGCCACGTCTGCAGGCTTGGGCGCTATCGTGCTCGGCGGCTTCGCCATCCTCGGGCTGTTCGGTCGTGGGCGGGGCACGCGGATGGCCGCGGGCCTCGCCTTCGTGCTGCTCGCCGCCTTCTTCGTGCTGCTCGCCTTCACCGGCCCGCTGACGCTTGCCGCGGGTGCCTGGCTCTGCCTCGGGGGCGCGCTCGTCGCCTTCGCGGGCGGGCTGCTCGGCAAGCGCTGAGAGGCTGCTAGCCTCCCTACCGAGGTGGTAGGCCATGCCCCAGATGCACTGCCCCAACTGCGGAACCCGCTTCGACCGCGCGTCGACGGACTTCTGTCCGGGCCCCGACTGCGGCTTCCCGGTCGACTTCATGGAAGAGCCGGAGGATGACGGGCCCGACGAGGTGTTCCTCCGGCGTCCCGACGAACCCGACGAGCCTGAGGAGCCCCCGCCACCACCTCCCCCGCCGACGTCCGCGCCGCCGACCGAGCCGCTCGAGCCGGTCGGGCGTGATGCGACCGTTCGGATCGCCGACGAACCGCCATCGGACGAGGAGCCCCCGCCCCCGCCGCCCCCGCCGCGCCGGCCCCCGGTGTGGGCGTTGGTGGCGGGCGCGAGCATCCTCGGCGTGATCGTGCTCGGTGTACTCGTCGCGTCGTTGCTCGACCGCGACCCCGACGCCGGCGCCGAAGCCGACGTCGCGGATCCCGGGGAGGACCCGCCCCCGCCGGAGGAGGAGCCGGATCCAGGCGATGAGCCGCCTCCACCCGACGACGAGCCCGACCCCGGCGACGACCCCCCCGCCGACCAGGTCATCGCCGCGCGGGTCTTCTTCGTCGACGCCGGCAACGTCCAGCAGGGCCAGGAGCCGTTCGTGCAGGCGGTCGAGCGCACGATCCCGCACCCCGAAGTGGACCCCGGGGTGGGACGCAACCTCCTGGCCCAGCTGCTCGCGGGCCCGAGCGAGGCCGAGGCGGACGCCGGCCTCACCCTCGTCATGTCCGGGGCCACCGGGTTCGACGACCTGCAGGTCACCGACGACGGCGTGTTCCTGCTGCGCCTGACCGGCGGCTGCGACCGGGGCGGGCTGCCGGTGACGATCGCCGACCAGGTCATCCCGACGCTCATGCAGCTGCGCAACGTCGACTTCGTCAAGATCTTCGACCCCGACGGGCAGACCCTCGAACCCGAGGGCCGCTCCCACTCCATCCCCGCCTGCCTCGCCGAGTGACCGCGGCGCGGATCCGCTACAGCTTCGTGAGGGCGCCCGCGGTTTTCTCCACCAGGATGCGTTCGACGTCCGTGAGCGGGAGAGCTAGCTCGCCCGCCTCACCCATGATCTTGCCTGTGAGGTCAGCGACGAGGTCGTCAGCAACGCTTTGGACGAGCTCTCCGACGAACTGGCCCATGACCGCCGCAAAAGCCTGCTCGTCCCGCTCGAGCGCATCCAGCTCGTCGTTGCTCAGTCGCTCGACCATGGCGTCCAACGCCGCCTCCACCACATGCTGTGCGACGCTGCCGCCGGCTCCGAAGAGGGCATCCTCGGCCGCGTTACTGAGCACACCCTGGACGCTCGCCGCGGCAGGGCCCAGGTTGCGGTAGATGGCACTTCCGAGTGGCAAGGTGACGTTGCGGGCCAGGACCGACCGTCCGATGTGACCCAAGGCGCCGGTCGTCAAGGACTTGGCCAGGCTGCTGACCCCAGCCTTGGTCACGGTGAGCAGGAAGTCTCCCCCGTCGAACTCGCTGCGCAGCCCGACATGCATCTCGGTGAGCCGCGTGGTTGCTTCGCTCACCGTGGTGGCCGCGGTCTGCGCGCCGGCGCTTGCAGCTGCCTTGGTGGCGACGCCGGTTCCGACGCCTTTGGTTGCCACTGCCGCGAGGATCGTGAAGCTGGTGTCGCGCGTGAGCTTGAGCTCTCCGATGACCTGCGACGATCCCGCATCGACAGCTTCCATGAACTCGCTCCACTCGCGCGCTGCGTCGTTGTAGCTGCGTTCAGCGAGCTGCAGGAACTGCTCGACCTCCTCGATGCTCACGTAGCTGTCCGGCTCGAGGGTTGCCTCCAGGTTGTTCCGCGCGATCTCAGCGAAGGTCACGACGCCCTCGAAACGACTGGCCGGTGGCAGGCGCACCCCACCACGCCACTCGGCTATGGGACCAAGGACCCGTCCCCGAATGTTGTCCTCGTAGTCGTTGCGGGCCCACAACAGCGTGTCCGCGTAGCCCTCAACGAGCATGATCGCACGCCGCAGCACCCGGACGGCCCCAATCCGCAGCTCCTCGTCGTCGGCCACATCCTGTTCCTCGAGTGCTTGCGTGTCAGCTGGCGGAATCGCCTGTCGGGCGATCACCCCTCGCGAGCCGCCCCGGTCGGGACGGACCGCTGCCGCCCGATGGGGCTCTGCTTCCACTGCCCGGGCCTCGTCTTCGACGCGCGCTTCGGGCCGTAGCGGCCGCGTGAGGGGCGGGCCACCACGCGCCGCATTTGACTGCTGTACGACATGGGCCAGCTCATGGAGCAGGCTCTTCCTTGCCGTGGTGTTCGTTGCAGGATGCTGACCTGGCTGCAGGAAGATGTCTCGCCCGACGGTGAATGCGCGAGCATGCAGCGCATGGTTCAGTGAGCCAGCCACCTGGTCAGAGTGCAAGCGCACGTCCGCGAAGTCGCAGGAGAACACCTGCTCCATCTCCCCGCGTGTCTGCGCGGGCAACGGAACGCCTGCTCCCAGCTGCGACTGGATGCGGCTGCTCGCCGAAGGCGCGGAAGGCGCGCCTGTCTCGCCTGCTGGGGCGCCGGTGGCCTGATGAAGCCGGGCGAGCGCCCGGTTCGGTATCGCCGGCCACGACTCGTTGTGGCCTTGGGAGCGCTCCTCAATGCGCGGGTCAGGCTCCCGCGAGTCGGCCCTAGCCATACCGGACCGGCGGCGACGCTGGCGCATGCCAGCCAGGCTTGCAGCCGAGCGGCGAGGCGATAGGGCCGACCGGGCAGACTTTCGAGCAAGGCACGACGTCGGCACCACGAGGGCGAACCGCGCGGCTGCCCGCGGAACAAGGGGCCGTCACCACGTGCACGGATGGTTGCACGGTTGGTCCTAGGCGCTCGCGCGGGGTGGTCATAGCGTCCTTTGTGGAACCCCGGCTGGGGAGGCGAGACGTTGGCGCGCGTGTTGTTGGGCGACTTCGGAGCGATCGTCCGGCTGGGGCTTTGGGACATCTTCGAGGAGCGAGCGGACCTGGTGACGGAGGAGACGGCGACCAGCGACATCGTCGACAGCATGCTCGTGATGCTGCCCGACGTCGTCGTGCTCGACCTCGACACCGCCGGTGTCGAGGAGCTCGCCCGCCGGATCGCCGTGGACTTCCCGGCCGTGAAGGTCATCGCCTGTTCGTCGGCGCGGCCAGAGATGAAGGTCTTCCCGCCGTTCCACCACGGGGAGTCCTACCTCGCGGAGCTTGATCCGACGCTGCTCGTCGAGGCCGTCCGGGACCGGAGCTGAGGGCACAGCACACGACCGAGGAGGAGCCATGGCCACGTATCTCTCACCAGGCGTGTACGTCGAGGAGGTGGATCGCGGCTCGAAGCCGATCGAAGGTGTCGGCACCGCGGTCGCCGCGTTCGTGGGCTTCACCGCCCAGCCGCCCGCCGATGACCCGTCGGACCCCAGCCCCCGCCTGGTGACGAACTGGGGGCAGTACACGAGCCTGTTCGGCGACTTCGTCGAGGGCGCGCTGCTGCCCCACGCCGTTTACGGCTACTTCAACAACGGCGGCGGGTCGTGCTACATCGTCCGGGTGCCGCACAGCGGCGACGGCGAGGCGGTCGAGCGCCCGCGCCTCGCGCTGCCCTCGGCCGCCAAGCAGGACCTCGAGACGCTGCGGGTCGAGGCGCTGCAGGAGGGCGCCGTCGAGGTGGTCGTCGAGCCTGATGCGCCGGAGGACGGCGGCGGGGACGACAAGGACGAGGGCGGGCAGCAGCCCCCGACGTTCACCCTGAAGGTGCGCCGCGAAGGCCGCGACGTCGAGACGTTCCCCGAGCTGACCTTCTCGCGCGGTCCGCGCAACGTCGAGACCGTCGTCAACAAGGAGTCGCAGTACGTGCGCGTGGAGGCGCCCTCGGCCCAGGGCGTGCCCGCCGTCGAGCGCATCCCGAAAGCCGGTGTGCACAGCCTCGCGCCGGCGACACCGCAGCCGGCGAGCGTGTCCAGCAGCGACTTCCAGGGCGACCCCGCAGAACGCACCGGCATCAGCGGGCTCGTCATCGCCGAGGAGGTGACGATGGTGGCCGTCCCGGACCTCGTCACCGCGGCCCGCAACGGCAACGGCCTCGACCTCGACACGTTCAAGGCGGTGCAGACGGCGATGATCGACCACTGCGAGGCGGCCGGCAACCGCATGGCGATCCTCGACGCCCCGCCGGGCATGAACCCCCAGCAGATCAAGGAGTGGCGCGCCGACGTCGCGATGTACGACAGCCGCTTCTCGACGATGTACTACCCCTGGCTCAAGGTCGCCAACCCGATCGCCGCCCCGGGTGGCAACGGCGCGAGCAAGCAGCTCACGGTGCCGCCGTGCGGGCACGTGGCCGGCGTGTGGGCACGCAACGACGCGACCCGCGGTGTCTGGAAGGCGCCGGCCAACGAGGTGGTGCGCGGCGCCCTCAACGTCGAGATGAAGATCACGAAGGGCGAGCAGGACCTGCTCAACCCGATCGGCATCAACTGCATCCGGCCGTTCGGCACCCGCGGGATCCGGATCTGGGGAGCGCGCACCCTGTCGTCGGACCCGAGCTGGCGCTACGTCAACGTCCGCCGGCTGTTCAACTTCATCGAGACGTCGATCGAGCAGGGCACGCAGTGGGTCGTGTTCGAACCGAACGACATGGCTCTGTGGCAGCGGGTGAAGCGCACGGTCAACGCCTTCCTGATGGGCCTGTGGCGCCAGGGTGCGCTGTTCGGCGCCACCCCCGCAGAAGCCTTCTACGTGAAGTGCGACGAGGAGACGAACCCGCCCGAGTCCGTCGACGAGGGCAAGCTCGTCGTCGAGATCGGCCTCGCACCGGTCAAGCCCGCAGAGTTCGTCATCTTCCGCATCAGCCAGTGGCAGGGCGGCAGCGAGGCCGCCGAGTGACCGACGCTCGCCGCGAGCGCAAGGCGCGAACAGGATTCGAGGGAAGGAGCAGGGCATGCCCGACGCAATGACGACGTTCGCGTTCCACGTCGAGTTGGATGGCGTGGACATCGGAGCCTTCAAGGAGGCATCCGGGCTCGAGGCCGAGACGGAGGTCATCGAGTACAAGGAGGCCACGGACAAGGGCAAGATGATCATCCGCAAGGTGCCCGGTGCGATGAAGTGGTCCGAGATCACGTTGAAGAAGCGCATCGACCAGAGCACCGACCTGTGGGAGTGGCGCCGCGAGGTCGAGGAAGGCGACATCGACAAGGCGCGCCGCACCGGGTCGATCGTGCTGTACGACTCCAAGCAGCAGGAGGTCGCCCGCTGGAACTTCGAAGCCGGCTGGCCCTCCAAGTGGAAAGGTGCCGACCTCGACGCGGGTGACGAGCAGGTGGCCGTCGAGGAGATCACGATCACGCACGAGCGACTGGAGCGGGCATGACCCTGCAGACCGAGTTCCCGTTCACGTTGCCGAAGGGCTACGTCGACGAGCACGGCGCCCTGCACCGCCAGGGCACGATGCGCCTCGCGACCGCCCGCGACGAGATCCAACCGCTGCGTGACGCGCGGGTGAAGGAGAACGAGGCGTACCTCACCGTCATCCTGCTCTCGCGGGTCGTCACCGAGCTCGGCGACCTCGACCACGTAACACCGAAGACGATCGAGGACCTCTTCGCCGCCGACCTGAACTACCTGCAGGACGTCTACCGGATCATCAACTTCGGCGACCCGGCAGCGCTGGAAGAGCTCAACGCCGGACGCCCTTTCGCTTCCACGAGCACCGAGGCGGCCTGATCACCACGCGCGTGCGCGTGCAGCGCTACGCCGCGGAGGAGCTGTGGCGTGAGATCACGTACCTCGGCTACCACCTGCACTGGGAGCTCGACGCGCTGCTCGACCTCGAGCACGCCGACCGCACACGCCTGGTCCGCGAGGTCGGGGACCTGAACGAGCGCGCCTGGCAAGGAGTGGCACAGCATGTCTAACGGGCCCGAACGCCGTCCCGACGCCCCTTTCACGGGCAAGTTCATCTTCAACGTCGGTGGCCTGGAGATCGGCTCCTTCAGCGAGGTCTCCGGCCTGTCGGTCGAGGTGGAGGTCGAGGAGGTCCAGGAGGGTGGGCAGAACCACTTCGTCCACAAGCTGCCCGGCCGCATGTCGTGGCCGCCGCTCGTGCTGAAACGTGGCGTGGCCGACTCCGACAACCTGTTCGAGTGGTTCGCCGAGACCTCAGGGGAGGGCTTCTCCGGGCAGGGCGACAAGCTCGAACGGCGGGAGGGCGAGGTGGTGCTGCTGGACTACGCGGGTGAACCGGCCCGCCGTTGGCAGTTCATCGACGCCTTCCCCACGCGCTGGAGCGGCCCCACCTTCGCGGCGGGCTCCACCGACGTCGCCCTCGAAGAGCTGGAGATCGTCCACCATGGCTTCCGACCAGGCTCCTGAGGGACGACGGCGTCCGCCGCTGGCGGGGCGAGCCCCGGCGTTCGCCCAGCGGGTTCGCGCACGGACGCGGATGCCCGGGGCGCGGCCTACAGCCCGACGGGCTGCGGGGCACTCCCGTCGCGGGGCGCTGCCGGCGGTGGCCGCGCGGCCGGTGCCGTTGCTTGGTCGGCGTCGGGCGCAGGTGGAGTCGTTCGCACGGGAACATCCGGCGGGGCGCTTCCACGCCGCGGTAGCTGCCGCGCCGCTGGAACGG
>SKPY01000167.1 GCA_007119305.1 Nitriliruptorales bacterium | reverse complement strand
GAACGCGGCGTCGTGATCGCCCACCGCGCCGGCCTCGACGAGCGCCGCCGCGAGATGCGGGCGGCCGATCGGGGCACCCGCGGCGAGCGCCCGCACCCGCCGCTCGCTGACGCTGATCCCGAGGGCGCGCAGCTTGGCCACCATCGCGGTCAGGCGCCGTTCACGCTCGCCGCGGAGACGCTCGCACTCCGCGGCCAGGGCCCCGCCGTCGCGGTCCACCCACAGGCCCAGCAGATGGACGCTCGCGTCTCCCCGCTCGGCCGACAGCTCGATACCGGGGACGAACTCCACCTCATGCGCCATCGCCGCGACCCGCGCCTCGTCCCAGCCCGCCAGCGTGTCGTGGTCCGTCAGCGCAACGCCCGCAAGCCCTGCTTGCGCGGCCAGCGTCACGACCTCCGCGGGCGTGCGGGTCCCGTCCGAGCAGACGCTGTGGGTGTGCAGGTCATAGGCCACGGCATGGCACGCTAGCAGGCGCAAGCGCCAGATCCGCCACGTCAGGTGAACGCGTTCTCGCCGGTCAGGTGCCGGCCGAGCAGCAGCCGCTGGATCTGGCTGGTGCCCTCGTAGAGGGTGGTCACCCGAGCATCGCGCAAGTACCGGCCGACGGGGTACTCGTCGGAGTAGCCGTACCCGCCGTGCACCTGGACCGCCCGGTTCGCGTTGCGGACGGCTGCTTCGGAGCAGAACGTCTTGGCGACGCTCGACTCGACCGTGTGGCGCTCGCCCTTCATGTGCTTCCAGGCCACCTTCCAGTACAGGGCGCGCGAGGCTTCCAGGTCGAGGAAGATCTCCGACAACAGCGCCTGGACGAGCTGGAACCCGGCGATCTTCTGCCCGAACTGCGTGCGCTCGTCGGCGTAGCGCAACGCGGCGTCCAGGCAGGCCTGGGAGATGCCCGTGCAGCCGGCGGCCAGCGAGTACCTGCCGGAGTCGAGGGCGTTCAAGGCGATCTTGAGCCCCTGGCCGATCTCGCCGAGGCGATAGGCGTCCGGCACCCGCACGTCGCGCAGCACGACCTCGGCGGTGTCGCCGGCACGCAAGCCGAGCTTGCCCTTCAGCGAGACGGCCTCGTAGCCGGGCGTGTCCTGCGGCACCAGGAAGGCGGTGATCCCGCTGCCGGCGGCGTCCTGCACACGGGCGAAGACGATCGTCACGATCCCACGAGCGCCGTTGGTGATCCACATCTTGGACCCGTTCAGGATCCAGTCGTCACCGTCGCGGCTTGCGCCCGTGGTGAGGGCGGACGGGTCGCTGCCGGCGTTCGGCTCGGTCAGCCCGAACGCGCCCAGCCCTTCCGCGACGAGCCGGGGCAGCCACGCGTGCTTCTGCTCCTCGGTCCCCCAGCGCAGGATCGTGAGCGCGACGAGCCCGACGTTGACGCTGACCAGCGAGCGGATCGCCGCGTCCGCACGCCCGAGCTCCTCGGTGATGAGCCCGTAGGAGAGGTAGTCGAGCCCCATCCCCCCGTACCGCTCGGGGATGGCGGCGCCGAGGAACCCGATCTCGAACAGCTTGGGCAGCAACGCGTCGGGGAAGCTCTCCGCGCGGTCGAGCACGCGGGCGTGCGGGGCGACCTCCGCGTCGCAGAAGTCCCGCGCGAGCCTGCGGACCTGTGCTTGCTCCTCGTCGAGATCGAAGTCCACCACGGCGCCCTGCTCCGGTCCGGCGGTCGCGGCGCGGCTGCGCCACGCTCGTCACTGTAACCCCTCCGGTGCCCAGCCCGGACGGCGCGGCGCGCCGGACCGGCAGGCTCAGTCGTCGCCGCCGTCGTCGTCGCCGGCGTCGTCGTCGGCCTCACCGTTGCCGGCGTCGTCGTCGTCGACGGGGTCGTCCACGTCGACGTCGGCGTCGATGTCGAGCTCGGCGTCGGGGTCGTCGTTGACGCCGGGCTCGAGCTCAGGCCCGTCTCCCGGGGTGAAGAAGAAGAACAGGAGCACGACCAGCACGACGATCGCGACGACCGCCACGATGATCGCCGTCGTCGGACCGCCGCCGCGCGGTGGCTCTTCCCGGACGACCTCGCGTTCCGTACCCGCTGGTTCCTGGGCCATGACTCAACAGCTCCTCGGGTTGCTTTGGGAAGCGGCGTATTACCCTCCGCGACCATGGCCGTAAACTCGCCGCAGGTCGCCGTCGGCGCGGTGTGCGTGCGCGCGGGGCGCCTGCTCCTCGTGCGCCGCGCCCGACCGCCGGCGGCGGGGCGCTGGTCGCTGCCGGGCGGGCGCGTCCGCCCGGGCGAGCGGCTGGCCGACGCCGTCCTCCGGGAGCTGCGGGAGGAGACCGGCCTCGTGGGCACGGTCGGGGGGCTGTGCGGCATCGCCGAGCGTCTCGGCCCGGACTGGCACTACGTGATCCTCGACTACTGGGTGCACGCGCCGGAGGGCACGGCGCGTGCCGGCGACGACGCCAGCGCCGTCACCTGGGCGTCCCGCCATGACCTCGCCCGGCTTGCCTGCGTGCCCGACCTGGAGCGCTTCCTGGCCGAGCACGGCGTCCTCGCGCGGCTCGACGAGGCCTGACCCGCCGCCGGTATACTGCGCGCGACCCGGGGCCTAGCGCTCCGGGCTCCGCTCCGAACCCTGCGAGCAGCCCCCGAACCCCCGACCCAGGAGCCGCAAGCGGATGGCCCGCGCCGACCTCCACTACGCGCTCGTGCTCGATCGTGAGATCTACGACGCCAGCCGCGTGGACCCGACCCTGCTCGATCCCGTGATCCGACCGGCCGGTCCGCTGCCCGGGCCGGCCCGGCCGTTCACGGTCGTGCGCGAGTATCAGGGGCCGCAGGGCGGCTACACCGAGCAGTTCGTGCTGTCCGACCCCGACGGCCGCGAGCTCTACCGCTCCCAGGTGCGCGTGGTCCAGCTCTCCGGGGAGATGTTCAACGACCGCTTCGCGACGACCGTGCGCGCGCTCCAGCTGCACGACTACGGCGAGCACCAGGCGACCTTCTACATCGACGATGCCGAGGCGGGCTCGATCCCGGTGTTCATCGAGGCCGCGCGCGGCGGCCACCCGAAGGTCGCGCTCGAGGAGACCCTGTCCAAGGCCCTGACGAAGGGGGAGATCCTCTGGCTCGAGGTGCCGCAGCCACCTGCGCCGCGGCAGAGCTGGCGTGACCGCAAGAAGCCGGTGCGAAGCGCGCACCACCAGGCCGTGTGGTTCGTGTACGAGGGCGGCAAGGTCTATGTCCTGAACGGCCCGCAGGAGCAGCAGGTCCCGGGACTGCCGTCGGCTGAGCGTGTGACGATCATCGCCCGCTCCAAGGACCATCGCTCGGAGGTAGCCCGCGTGCCCGCGCAGGTCCGCCTCGTGGACCCCTCGGAGGAGGTGTGGGACCGGGTGGTGAAGACCGCGTTGACCAAGCGGCTGAACCTGCCCGACCTCCAGCAGGCGGCCGACCGCTGGCGCGAGACCTGCGCGCTCATCGAGCTGACCCCCGCGTTGCGGGAGATCGCGGCGGACGATCGCGCGGCCGCGCCCACTGCAGCCGCCCCGGCGGAGGCGGCGGCGCCCGCTGCCGCGCAGAAGCCCGCCGAGGACGACATCAAGGTCGAGGCGGAGATCGACCAGGCGACCTACGACAAGCTCATCGCCGAGGGCAAGAGCGAACGCATGGCGCGCGCGAAGGCGAAGGCCGCCTACGTCCGCCAGGCCAAGGAGCGGATCAGGGCCGAACGCGAGGCCTCGTAGCACCGGCCAGGGCGGCGCCCGGCTGGTGGCCCCGGGCGGCGCCGCGCCGCCTCGGCCCCGGCCCGCAGACCCCCCGACCGGGCTATGGACGGCGCCCTACGGAGCGGGTAGGGTCCGCCCCTTGCACCAGGGCGGGATGCCGACGGCGTGCGGCGCGGTCCGCCGGCACACACGGCCGAGGGCGAGGAACGGCCTATGACGACAGCAGCGTCCGCGGAGCGCGCGGGCGGGATCCGAGCGGCGCTCTCCTACCGCGACTACCGCTGGCTCGTCTCGGGGCTGGCCATCTCGAGCGTCGGCATCTGGGCGTACAACGTCGCGCTGTACGTCTACGTGTGGGAGGCGACCCAGTCGCCGACCTGGGCTGCGGCGGTGACGCTCGGCCGCTTCATCCCCGCGCTGCTGTTCAGCACGTACGGCGGTGTGATCGCGGAGCGGATCGAGCGCCGCCGCCTGATGATCACCGCGGACGTCGTCTGCGCGCTCGTGATGCTCACGATGGCCGTCGTGACCGGCCTGGGCGCCTACCCGCTGGCCGTGATCATGCTGGCGAGCATCAGCTCGATCATCGGGACGATCTACTACCCCGCGACGGCCGCGCTGGTGCCGCAGATCGTCGAGGAGCGCGACCTGGCGGGGGCCAACGCCTTCAACAGCGTCGTCGAGAACGTCGCGACGATCATCGGACCGGGCCTCGGGGCGATCATCCTGGCGGTCTCGAACGTCCAGGTCGCGCTGCTCGTCAACGCCTGCGCCTTCCTCGTCTCGGCCTTCTGCACGACACGGCTCGCGACCCGCAGCCGTCCCAGCGACGTCACGGAGGGCGGCAGCGCAGGGGTGTTCCGGCAGGTCACCCTCGGGTTCAAAGCGCTCGCGTCGTCGACGACGGCGACGGTGCTCGTCCTCGCGAGCGTGCTCGGGAGCGTCATCTTCGGCGCCGACACCGTGCTGTTCGTCGTCGTGTCGGACCGGGTGCTCGGCCTCGGCCCCGACGGCTTCGGCTGGCTTATGGCCGGGTTGGGCGTCGGGGGCATCCTGATGTCGACGGTCGTGAACCGCCTCGCCGGCGCACCGCGGCTCGCGACGGTCATCTCGCTCGCGCTGGTCGCCTACACGCTGCCGACCGGTCTGCTGCTGATCGTCGATGTCCCTGTGGTCGCGGTCGCGCTCCAGGTCGTGCGGGGCGCCGGCCTGCTCGTCGTCGAGGTGCTCGCCGTGACCGCCATTCAGCGGGCGCTGCCCTCGGACATGATCGCCCGGGTGTTCGGCGTGTTCGTCACGCTCACCCTGGTCGCGTACTCGCTCGGAGCGCTGATCGTGCCGACGTTGCTCGCGCTCGTCGGGCTGAACGGCACCCTGCTCGCGGTCTCCGCGGGCGCCTCCCTCCTCGTGGTGGCCCTGTATCCGTTCACGCAGCGGGTCGACCGGGCGCTGACCGACCGCCTCGCCCAGCTCGGGCCGCGCATCGAGACGCTGTCGGCGCTCGGGATCTTCGCGGCCGCCAACCGCCCGGCTCTGGAGCGTCTCGCGGCGACCGCCACCGAGGAGCACGCGCCCGCCGGCAGCCGCATCATCGTCGAGGGCGAGCAGGCAGACGCGTTCTTCGTCATCACCGACGGCAGCGTGGCCATCATGGCGGCCGGCGAGGGCGGGTCGGAAGAGCGTGTCAGCGTGCTCGGGCCGGGGGAGTACTTCGGCGAGATCGGCCTGCTCGAGGAAGGACCGCGGACGGCCAGCGTCGACGCGCTGACCGACGTCGCGCTGCTGCGCATCCCGGGGGGCGACTTCATCGCGGCGCTGGCCGAGACCACGCCGTCCCCGGTGTTCATGGAGACCACCCGCACGCGCCTCGCGGCCGTCCGGCCGGCGCGCGAGCTGACCGCGCGTGCGCTCACCCGCAACGAGGACTGACCCGGCGGGGCGCGGGCGGGGCCGGTCAGCGGGCCCGCGAGCGCCACAGCAGCAGCCAGCCCAACGCGAGGACGACCGCGATGCCCGCTGCCGCGAGGGCCGCCACCCACCAGGGTGTCCCCGGCGCCTCGGTCACCGCGAGGATCTCCACGTCCTCGCCCGGGGGGATGCTCCAGCGCAGCGGCATCTCGGCGTCGTCGGCGGTCGTGCGCAGCAGCGTGCCGGGCAGGACCACACGAACCTGGTACGCGAACGCGTCACGCTCGGCGAGCAGGCGGACCGCTTCGTCGGGCTGCAGCCCGAACTCGGTCACCGCTGGCTCCGGCCGCAGGCTCGCGTGGCCCGCGACCGTCAGCTCCTCGTCGGTGACCTCGAGGCGCAGCTCGTCGAGCAGGCGCACCTCCGGCGCGGCGAGGGCGTCGACCAGCGCCTGCGCCAGCGCGTTGAACTCGTCCGGGTCGTCGAACTCGGCGGACAGCCTGACCTCCCGTCCGCCGTCCGGCGTCGTCGCCTCGAGCGCCGCCCACCCCTCGGCCTCCAGGTCGTCTCCGGCGGCGAGGAGCGCGTCGAGCGGGTCCGCGCCCGCCTCCTCGGCCAACCTGAGGAGCTCGGGGTCGGCGCCCAGCGTCACCGCGAGCTGCCCCCCGCCCTGGGCGCTCACGCTGATGTCGACCGCCAGACGGGCCTGGCATGCCGACAGCAGCGCTGCCACGACGAGCAGCGCGCTGATCTGTGCGCCTCGCCTGCACCGTGTGCGCCGCATCGTCATCCGCGAATCCGCGACCCCGGGCGGGGTCGTGCTCAAGGTCGCGCCGACCATACCGATAGGAAACGGAAATGGCGACCAGTGACGCACACGTGGTATCGGTGAGGCCGAGGCTGGGTCAGCTGCTCGTCCAGGCTGGCCTCATCGACGACCGGCAGCTCGCAGAGGCACTCGACTCGAGACAGTCCGACGCCCACGGGCGCTGGGAGCGTCTCGGGCGGACGCTCGTCCGGCTCGGGTTCACCACCGAGGCTGAGGTCTCCGAGATGCTCGCGACCCAGCACGGCCTCGACTTCGTCTCCGGGGACGCGCTGCGGCCTGACGTCGCCGCGGTGCAGATGCTGTCCGGCACGATCGCGCGCCGCTACGGGGTGCTGCCCCTCGAGTTCGACGACGACGGCACCCTCGTGGTCGCCACCGCCGACCCGACCGACATCGTCGGGCGCGACGACGTCCGCACCGCCACGGGGGTCAAGCGCATCCGCCCGGTGATCGCTCCCTGGTCGGAGATCGACGCGACGGTCCGCCGGACCTACGGGTTCGAGGAGCAGGCCGGCGACCTCATCGGCGCGCTCGACGAGGCCGCGGCGGACGAGGCCGACCTCGAGCCCGTCACCGAGGCGGACGCGCCGATGATCCGCCTCGTCGACGGGATGATCCACAGCGCGATCGAGGCGGGTGCGAGCGACATCCACGTGGAGCCCGGCGTCGACGGCGCGACGGTCCGCTACCGGGTCGACGGCGTGCTGCACGAGGCGATGAAGATCCCCCGCGGCGCGCGCGGCCAGTTCGTCGCCCGCATCAAGCTGCTCGCGTCCATGGACATCGCCGAGCGCCGGCTGCCCCAGGACGGCCGCGCCAGGTTCTCCTCGCAGAACCAGGAGGTTGACCTGCGCGTGTCGAGCCTGCCGTCGCTGTACGGCGAGACGATGGTGCTGCGGCTGCTGCTGAAAGGCGCCGAACGGCTCGACCTCGACGAGCTCGGGCTAGACGACGGGCAGATGGCCAGACTGCTCGGTGCCCTCGAGCGCCCGCAGGGGCTGATCCTGCTCACGGGGCCGACCGGCTCCGGCAAGACCTCGACCCTCTACGCCGCCCTCGGCCACCTCGCGGACGAGAGCCGCAACGTCATCACGCTCGAGGACCCCATCGAGTACGAGCTGCCCGGGGTCAACCAGACCCAGATCATCGAGGGCATCGGCCGGACGTTCGCACGCTGCCTGCGCACGGTCCTGCGCCAGGACCCCGACATCGTCATGGTGGGCGAGATCCGGGACCGCGAGACGGCGGAGCTCGCTGCCCAGGCCTCGATGACGGGCCACCTCGTCCTGTCGACCCTGCACACCAACGACGCGCCGAGCGCCGTCGTGCGGCTCCGCGACCTCGGTGTCCCGCCGTGGCTCATCACGGGCTCGCTCACCCTCGTGATCGCGCAGCGTCTCGTGCGCCGCATCTGCACCCGGTGCCGGACCGACCACACCCCGACCGATCGCGAGATCGCACAGCTCCACCTGTCCCCCCGGGATCTCGAGCTCCTGACGTTCAAGACCGGCGCCGGCTGCAACTACTGCAACCACAGCGGCTACCGCGGGCGCATCGGCCTGTTCGAGGTGCTGCCGATCGACGCCCGGGTCCGCGACCTGCTGCTGTCCGGCGCGTCGACCTCCGAGGTGCACAAGGCCGCACGCCAGTCGGGCATGCGCAGCCTGCGAGAAGAGGGCCTCGCACGGGCCGCCGACGGCGTCACCTCGCTGGAGGAGCTGCTGCGCGTCGCCCCCCATGACGCGGAGGCGGATGACGGCACCTGCCCGGTCTGCGCCCACGTCGTGCAGCCCGAGTTCGCCGTGTGCCCCTGGTGCGGGACGCAGCTCGGCCTGCCGACCTGCGCGACCTGCACGCGCACCCTCGAGCACGGCTGGCGCGTGTGTCCCGACTGCGGCACCCCGATCGCGGCGGATCCCGCAGCCGACGGCCTGCCCGTCGTGCTCGTCGTCGATGACGATCCGTCAGTGCGGGCGACGATCGCCGCCATGCTCCACGGCGACTTCGAGGTCGTGGAGGCCGAGGACGGGCAGCGGGCCCTCGAGAGCGTGCACCGCGACCTGCCCGACCTGCTGCTCCTCGACGTGCGCCTGCCGAAGATCGACGGCTACGAGGTGACACGGGCCCTGCGCCGCAAGCAGTCGACGATGGATCTCCCGGTCCTGCTCATCACGGGTGACGAGAACCGCGACACCGAGCTGCAGGGGCTGCACGCCGGCGCGGACGACTACATCACCAAGCCGTTCGACCCCGACGTGCTGCGGGCACGCATGGACGCACTGCTGCGCCGTTCCGTCCGCTCCTAGCAGGCACGGCCTTCCTTCGGCCGACGGTGTGATGGGGGGCCGTGACGCGCCTTCGCCGCATGTGGCCGCACTGCGACCAGGAGAGAACGCCGGTTTCTCCTGGTCGGCGTTGATGCGAACCTTCGGGTGCGGGCTCAGGTAACCGGGGATACCGGACGGCAAGGGTCCGAGCGAAGCGCGCGCAGGAGCGCGCATATCGGTCACGCAGCGTAGTGAAGGTGGCCGAACCGACTTCAAGGTAACGGCGGTTACGTAGGCCGCTACGGCGCTCCATTTGGGTGTCGCGTATAGGGCCGT